>JAAHGS010000209.1 GCA_010692645.1 Symploca sp. SIO2E9 | reverse complement strand
TAAGCTAGGTGGTTCTAAAACATTTAAATGCCCCAGCTGCCATCATGTGTACGACCGTGACTGGGGCGGCGCTCGAAATATTATGCTTCGAGCTTTGAGGGACGGCTCCTTTGCCTTGAACATAAATACTCAAGGCATCGCAATCGCGTATGACTCTTTTTTCCAGAGTTGTCCAGCGTAAAACCGTCAGCACTTCACCAGTCCACAGGCTTTAAATCCGATTTTAGAGGGAGCAGGGAGTAGGGAGTAGGGAGCAGGGAACAGAACTAGGTGTATCTCAGTTATTCGAGAAACGCTATATTACTCACAGGACTTGGCAACTTATCTCCATTTTAATTCTTAGATTATTAAAGAATAGATGTTCTCTAGAACCTAAACTTTAAACCTCAAATCCATATTTTTCTTTTAATAAGGCTTTAAGATTATCATCAGGTTCTTCTCCATAACATGAACCTACAACCTTGCCATAATCTTCCAAATCAATGCTTTGATCTGAGTTCAGTGCCTTTAAGAATTCCTGTTCTTTATGAGGCTCTACATAAACGAAATAGTATGCCCATTTACCAGTACTATCTTTAGCTTTGAGCTTATGAATTAGATGACCTCGTTGTGCAAAAAATTTATCTTCATTGTTGCTAGACGAGTTGGGACTAATTTGCTTGGCATTGTTAGAATTCCACTGTGTGAATCTGGACAAGGCATGAGCCGCAGCCTCACGAATTTTCTTTTCTCGATAGTTTTTCTTTATAAATTCTAAAACTCTCCGTCCCTGTGGATTGGTGTTCCCAGCTAAGGCATAAGCAAGAGCATTAATATCTATATCTGTTTTATTTACTTTTCCACGTTCGAGTTGTTTTGTAAGTGCATCTATATCCCCCATGCCGATAAGTGCCAGAAAGCAACGTCCTGGTAAGTCATATTGATCAGAATCATTTTTCGGACGGTTTGCCTCATCTATTAATGCTTTGATAACTTGAGAGCCACCTATAAATACTAAATAAACTAAGGCCTCATCCCGTTGCTCAGGAATAAAGATATTATTCCGAAAAATTTGTAAGAGAGGCTCTATCATTTCGGATGTGAAGTATCCGATTCTTCCGAGGGCAATGGCAACACGATGTTTGGCTTCTCTTGGTAAATCTGAAGAAATTAAATGCTTCAAAACCACTCTATCTTTCAAGCGTTCAAGATGCTGTTTCGGAGCTGGCAACTGCTTTTGAGGCTTGACTCCATCTGCTACAAGTGCCCATTCGTATATCCAGTCGGCTTGGACAAATACAGGTTTTTCAGAAGTACAAACACTCAGGATCAAGACAGAAAAACTTCGGACAAAAGCATCCTGTTTCTTATTCGTAGCAAAATGCCGTAAAAAGTCTAGTTCTCCTTCAGTGAAAGTATAAGCTGTATAGTTATCGCAATATCTTGAGCTAGTTAGCCATCCAAGAGCCCATATAGTTGTGCTTGAAACTGCATTATTTTCTGCTGTATCTTCTTGGGCGACTTTAAGTAAAATTTTGATTACCTTAGGCAAAAGTCCATCGGGCAAAAAATCTATTCTTGCGCCAAGATTGTATATATGTGGGCGAAAAAATTCGTCAACCAACTTTAGTCCTGCTTCAACACGTTCTTCGATGAGGTCAGCAGTAGTTAGCTTCTCTAAAAGAGGATTTAATTTTTGATTGGCGTTTTCTTTGTTAAGGACTTCACTAGTTGCTGCTATTTGATAGGAAAAAATTACACCAATAATCTTGCGAATTTCACCAGTAGATTGAATGTAGCCTTGCAGCAATTGATGGTAACATTCCTTTGCAAAGCAAGATTGCATAACTTTATAGAATGCATTGTCCATCTGGGTGTTTGGTTTGATAGTGCGACCATCATATTCGTCGATGTTTTTTATAGCTGTCTTAAGAACTAAATTAACTGTTTCATTTTTTAAATTAGGTTCTTCTGCTAAGTATTGCAAAAAAAATACGGCTAAAGCACGAGCTTTTTCTGGTAATCTATCACGACGTAATAAACTCTTTATTGCATCATCAACAGTAACAGTTTCCCAATTCTCTTGTTGACTAACTTTATGGTTCAATCTAGACAGCAACAAAATCACTGTATCTTGCCAATGAGGAGTAACAACAGGCTCGGTTGTTTTATTTGCAATAAAACCTTCAATTGGTTTATCAATAATTGGAATGTCTTCCATCTGTTGAGATAGTCGCTGCCAGATTTGCTGATTCTCTTGTTGATTCTTTTTCTTTAATAATTCTATTTCTTGTTCTATGTTGTTTATTTCATCGTCACATTTTTCAATCTCGTTGTGCAGCTCAAATTCTTTTACTGGACTATCAATTTTTGGAAGTTTATCCCGAATAAATGACTTTCTTTTTTGCCAGTTATGCTTATTTTTTATAAGCTTATTTATTTCCTCTTGATAATCTGTTGACATTTTCTATCTCCTCAAAATTATCTTGACTTTTTCAGGCTTTACCAATTGAACCTTTTAATTCAAATACATGACCTAAAACCTGAACTTTAACGATTATTGTTAGAGGTTCTTTTTTAGTGTCAGTATTGTTTTGACCCTCAGCTTCCATCTGACTTTGCTGAGGGTTTATGATTTTGGGGCTGGCATTGATTCCAGTAAAGCTCGTGTATAAGCAGCCGCAATTGCTGCTGCATAAGAACGCCAATCATCATTTTTTTTGGAATCGCAATAGTCACAAATTCCACGTACAACTAAATAGCCAATTTCGTAATTCCAACTGGTATCAGCTATCCCAGAACCTTCCATTTCAACAGCTTTTACTCCAAACTTATCTCGTAACTGGTCTCGTTTAATTGGATTTTTCAAAAGTTTATTAGCTGATGCTATGGGAGCAATAAAAACTCGTAGTTCACCATTTTTTCGTTTGGGGTCTTGAGGATGTTCAACCATTTGGTCAGGGTTAGTCGAACTTACTAGAATATCAGTTTTACTTGAAGGACGTTGTTGACCTTGTGGAAGAAGTGCTTGGTCAATAAACTTTAGCCAAGGTTTTTCTCCCTCAAGTTCTTCTACTTGAAGAAGTCTAACACCTTCTATTAAAGAAGCGCTGGGAGGTCTAGGTGGATGCCTGTGGATATTTTCTGTAATTGTTTCTTTATCAAAGTCGTATTGAATAACGCCTTTTTCATTGGAAATAACTATATCTCCAAGACGAACATGGTCATCTGGTTTTTCTGAATGAGGAATACCACCGGCAATTCCTACCATAATCACCGACTTAATATCTGGAAAATCATTAAGGAGGAGTGAAGCGCGAATTGCTGCTATATTATTACCCATTGATGCCATACAAAGAACTACAGTATGTTTTCCTTGATTATTAGTAGAGACATCTCCGAGAAGATATTGCTGACCTCCGCCTTGTCTTGGAAAAGAATTTTTGTGGATATTTTCAAGTAGTTTTTTTACTGCTGCATATTCTTCAGGCAGGGCTGTAACAATTCCAATTGTTGGCTTCCTTTCAATATCTTTAGACCTATCTTTAGACCTAGAGGAAACAGCTTTCAGGTGAAAGTTAACCTTTAATATCTACAGCTTAGCTTGGAGAATTTCTGGATTATTTTCTAAGTTAGCACTTAACTGAATTTATTGCTTCTATTCTAGAGGTAATACTGAGATAGCTGAAAGTGCGATTAGTTCTGGAGAAACCTATTCTCAAGGGAGAGTTAATTCCCGTTCATAAGAGAAAATTACCATCCCTATATTTGGCGTTCTTGGGTTAGTGAGACGAGTACAAAATTTGATGGCTCCTGATTTTTCTCTAACAACAATGAAGTAGCCCTGCCTTATCGCCAAACTTCCTGGTTAGTTAAGGAAGAGTGGGAAAGGTCATCAGGAAATCGGCTTTCAGGCAAGAAATTATGTAAAAATTTCTCTGTAAATAGCGGCTGATGCTAGGATGGGCGAGATTATTAACCAAGTGCTAAATTATATTAGGGAAATGCTTATGAATGCTGCTTCTCGCTCAAATCAACCACGGCGAAATCGGTCTAAGAGACTAGCTAATAGCTCCAAAACAAGGCTTAAGGTAGCTAGAATTAACCCCTGGCAGCAAACCATGCCCAATTGGCTGCGATCGCTAGTATTTCTACAGCGTAGCTCTGACTTGATTAGTGTGCTGCTGGTTGGGGCGACTCTTAGCATCTATTCTTGGACAGTTTGGACTCAGCAACAGTGGACGCGGGAGTATCGCAAGCTCGAAGCTCTACAGCGTCAAGAGCGTGACCTAACCAGTGCCAATGAAACCCTTAAGGAACAACTAGCTCAACAAGCAGAAAGCCCCTCTTCGGGTTTAGCCAATCCTACCACTGCCAACACAATTTTTCTGCCACCAGCAAAAGAACGAAAATCCCATGCTGTTCCTAAGCCAAACACTTCTCAACAGCCGGCTACAACTATACCATTGGGATATTAAGAGGAGGGAAAATCCCTGCATATGCAGAGAAATCTGACTCCTAAGGTGACGCCCCACGCCAACCATTGGAGACTGCTGCTGGTTTGGGGACTAGTAATGAGTAGTAGCATTGGACTACTGCTGAATTTGTATCGGTTGCAAGTGAAACTTTCTCCAATGCTGGAGAAAAAAGCACGGCAACAACAGATGGGGTATCTGCGTCCCTTTGTGCCTAGGCGTCCCATTGTTGACCGCAACAATAATGTTTTGGCTACTGATCAGCGTGTATATACCTTATATGCACACCCGCAGCTGTTCAAAAAATCCAAGCGGGAGATGGCAGTTTTACTCGCTCCCATCCTCAAGAAAAAGCTAACTGAATTAGAGGAACTTTTCAATAAAAAAAACACTGGCATTCGACTTAGCCAGACTTTGAGAGAAGAAGTAGCTGACCAGATTGCTAGATTGCAAGCTGATGGGTTAGAAATGGTTCCCCATTACTCTCGCTTCTATCCCCAGCAGGATTTAGCCTCTGATCTCGTAGGCTACGTTGATTTAGATCATCGGGGTCAGGCAGGTTTAGAATACTCTCAGGAGAATTTGCTAGAAAGGGCTGTGCGCACGATCCGGCTCAAGCGTACCGGGAACGGATCACTAATGCCTGGTCATATTCCAGAGGGGTTTCTGCACTTTGATGATTTGCGGTTACAGCTGACTATCGACAGTCGCCTCCAAAGAGCAACACGTTTTGCTCTTAAGCAAACAATTAAGCAGTTTGAGGCTGACCGTGGCACTGTCATCGTCATGAATGTGCTTGATGGTTCCCTGTTAGCCCTAGTCTCAGAGCCCACCTATAACCCTAACCAGTATTTTAAATTTGATGTTGGTCTTTTCAAAAACTGGGCGATTGCAGACTTGTACGAACCAGGTTCAACCTTTAAGCCTCTGAATGTAGCGATTGCCCTAGAGGCTGGTGCCATTCAAGTCAACAGTCAGTTTCCCGATACAGGTCAAATTAAAATTGGCAAGTGGTTAATCAGCAACCATGATTTTGAAACTAGAGGCGTTCCTGGTCCCCAGAGTATAACCGAAATTCTGCAACATTCGAGTAACGTTGGGATGGTGAGGATCTCTCAACAAATGAAGCCAGAGACTTACTATGGCTGGCTAGAAAGGCTGGGGTTGGGGCAAAAAGTTGAAACAGATTTGCCCTTTGGTACAGCAGGACAGATTAAAGGTAAGCAGGAGTTTGCAGCTTCGCCAGTTGAACCTGCAACAACCTCCTTTGGTCAGGGCTTTTCCATAACTCCTCTCCAGTTAGCCCAAATGTTTGCAACTTTGGGGAATGGTGGCAAGTTAGTGACTCCCCATGCAGTTCAGGGATTATTTGATACCAAGGGTCAAATGTACTGGCAACCACGCTTTAACAAGCCACGACCAATCTTCTCCGCTAAAATCACCAAGGCTGTGTTGGCAATGATGGAAACAGTTGTCAATCAAGGTTCAGGGCAAAATGCACGAATTCCAGGTTATCGGATTGCTGGGAAAACAGGTACTGCTCAGAAAGCCAGTCCTTTAGGCGGCTACTACTCTGATGCGAAAGTGACCAGCTTTGTTAGCATTTTTCCGGTTGAATCTCCCCGCTACATGGTTTTAGCGATCGTAGATGAACCAAAGGGAGAAGTTTTTGGCTCCACCGTGGCAGCGCCGCTAGTCAAGTCAGTAATGGAAGCTTTGATTGCAATTGAGCGAATTCCTCCTAGTCAGTCTGGGGATTAGTGGATTCTGTCTCTGGGAGAGTAAGCTGTTGCTGTGATGGGGGGAAAAAGCGATCGCGGATTTGATTGAAGCCCTCAGGATTTAATAGCCAATGAGCTGTTAATAAAGCTGCACCTGCCGACAGCAGAAACACCAATATTCCCACAATTCCCAAAATCACTTTCGGCACCTCTTGGTTGGAGGAGGCGGCAGCTTCACTCTCTTGAGATATCGGTAATTTCTCAGACTCAAACACTCCAGCAGAGCTAGCAAATTCAGTGTCAAGATTAAATTCTAGTACATTGTTTTCCACAGGGCTTTCCCCGAGATTTAACACTACCGGATATTGTGGAGAAACAGCACAGTAGGTTAGAACTACAGAAGTATTATCCTGACCATTGTTTTGGTTAGCTAATTCAATTAAAGATTGAACAGCTTCTGCAACTGAAAGCTTACCACTAAAAACATCTCGTGGGTAATCAGCATAAAACTTCTCAACCAAGCCGTTATTGCTCAAACCATCAGAACACAACAGCAGCAAGCCATCTTCCTCCAAAATGAATCGCTGTACTCTTGGATTGAGCAACTCGCCATCACGTGTTCCCAGGGCTTGAGTGAGTGCCCCAGCATCAGGACGCTTCTTCGCCTGTCGATAAAGAGACCTACCCATCCGCACTTCTCTAGTTGCCACATCATCATCGATAGTCAGTAGCTGGCAGTAACGAGGCGTAATCCAGTAAGCGCGGCTGTCTCCAACACTGGCGATATAGATTTCGTGAGCATTGCTCTTGCCATGATTCGTCTGCATAAACTGCGGCAGCTGTAGAGCCATGATCAAAGTCGTTGCCATACGACGCCTGGACTCTCTTTCTTGGAGGTCATTGCGAGAGGCAATAATGTTATTGGCTACCCGGATAATTGCTTCTAGCTGTTGTCCCACTAGTTCCGGCGTCAAGATTTCCTGGTCTTGTGCAATCTCTGTCAGTAGCCCCTGCACCTGAAGTTTAATTGACTGCACTGCCAACTGAGAGGCAACCTCCCCTCCCTCATGTCCGCCAATACCATCGCAGACAATTGATAGGTAGGGAATCACTAAGTCGTGGGGTTGTTCTGGGTCTGTAGGTAGGTCAGCTATTTTAGGATAACAACTGTCCTCATTGTGCTTTTGTTCTCGACCAGCATCAGTTGCACCCGCAACTTGTAGGCGCAGAGGGCTAAGAGAAGCTTGCTCTAACAATAGCTGGTTGAGTTGAGAAGCAACCACGCCTAAAGAGGGTTTCTCAGCTTGCAAATGTTGAGCAATTTCGCCGATTTGGTCGGCTACAGACACCGATGCCTTGCTACACCAAGATTGCCAGCACTCACCTAAGTGTTGGATCCTGGCTTGGGCTGGCCTGTTCTTGGAGGCTGTTTCTGCTGTTGATAAGTCTTGACAAGAGTCATCGCCAAAAGCTAGAGATAGTTCTTGTGTTGTTGTAGCAGCATCATTATAAAGTTCAAGCAGTTGCACCCGCCAGCCTTCAACCCGAAGATTGTCAGCAACTAACAAACTCGAAGCCACACCCAATTCTGCCAATGGCTTCCACAACTGGAGAATCTGCCAAAGCCAATAAACTTGACGCACCGCCGATGCTTGAGACCACATTGACCCGATGCTAGGGTAGAGCTGACCACTATTATCAATTGGTACATTTTCTAATAAGATGATCGCATCATTCTCTAGAGACATAGAATTTTGTGTCTCTAAATCTAAATGGCACACCCCGTAAACCTCCGGGACATGAAGGTGGTGATCATACAAGCGCAGGTAAGGGAGAATATTGCTGCTAATTGTCTCCGGTATTTCTGGTAGCGAAGGCTGCTGATCTTGCCAAATTTGCGGCGCAATTACCTGATATCTCTGTGCCACTAATTCTCCAGCAGGAATTTGCGCTGCGGCTGTACCTACTGCCCAAAGATAGTTATTAGTCGGCGGCTTTTCACTGCTCATAAGTTTAAAAGAGGGTGACATCCCCAGCTGGAATTAATATATCAGCCTAGGAATCGATTTCGATAGTCCTTCGTTGCTCTGACTAATGGCAGGGTCTATTCTTGGTTTAATAGAGCTGTGTCAGTTACTTTTATTGCCTTTACGATGGGAATCAGTGCCTGTTTGGTGGTTTTTGTTGCCTGGGTTGTCTCAAAGGTGTTGAGCATATAAGTGAGCCTGTCGATATTACTTTCTATAGGGGTGAGCTCCATTTTGGTTGGAATTTGAATTCTCCGCGTCTCCGCGTCTGCTTACTCCTTCCTCCACTCTTTTTTTCGCTCACCCTTTCTATAGGGCTGTTTTTTTGATATCGTCACCTCCTGCCGCCTGCAAGAGTTTCTCAGCTCAACCCATGAGTGAGTGGTATTGGCAAGGGTGTCGCCAGGAAATTATTTAAAGATGTAGAAAAATATCCAAAAATTTAGGAGGCTCAAGATGCAAGGATTATTCGGTTGGCTGATTGTCTTAGCTCTTGGTGGTGCTGGGATAGCAAGCTCTGTCAAAATTGTCAATCAAGGCAATGAGGCTTTAGTAGAAAGATTAGGGAAATATAATGGCAAAAAATTGCAACCAGGTCTGAATTTTTTGCTCCCTGTTTGTGATCGAGTCGTCTTCCAGGAAACTATTCGGGAAAAAGTGCTCGATATTCCAGCTCAGCAAGGCATTACCCGTGACAATGTTTCGATTACTGTTGACGCCGTGGTCTACTGGCGAATTATCGACATTGAGAAAGCTTACTACAAGGTGGAAAACCTGAGAATAGCGATGCAAAATCTGGTGTTAACTCAGATTCGCTCGGAATTGGGCAAACTAGAGCTAGATCAAACTTTTACAGCCCGTGCTGAGATTAATGAAATTTTACTGCGGGAATTAGACATTGCCACAGAGCCTTGGGGTGTCAAGGTTACACGGGTAGAATTGCGGGATATTGTCCCTTCTCAGGCAGTACGAGACTCCATGGAATTGCAGATGTCCGCTGAACGCCGCAAGCGGGCAGCAATTCTCACCTCTGAAGGGGAAAGGGAATCGGCGATTAACACAGCTAGAGGTAAGGCAGAGTCACAAGTACTCGAAGCTGAAGCCCTCCAAAAAGCGGCAATTCTGGAAGCTGAGGCACAACAGAAGACAATTATCCTTAAAGCCCAGGCAGAACGAGAGCAGCAAGTCCTTAAAGCCAATGCAACTGCTGAAGCGATGCAAGTTGTTGCCAAAACACTCCAGAGTGACCCTAATGCCCGCGAAGCCCTCCAGTTCCTACTTGCCCAACATTATTTAGAGATGGGTACTACCATTGGTAGAAGTGAAAGTAGTAAAGTAGTGTTCATGGATCCGCGCAGTATTCCAGCAACAATTGAGGGAATGCGTTCACTTGTCACCAATGGCGATCAGAGCAATTCTCATCCCCTTAGTCTTGAATTCGATAAATTGGAACGGTAAAGTAGCTATAACCAAGCTTCGCTAGGGTTGGGGAGTTCTCGCCACGGTTGTGAATATAGCGGGTCTTGTGTGGAGTCGGTTGCAGTTGAGTGGTTTTGGCTTTGGGAATATTTTTTCGGTGGGCATTGTTGCCTTGGAACCTCAAAACCTAAGTTCTCGTGTAACTTATCCAAGTGAAAACTGCTAAGTAGTCGGACATAAATAAACCTGAGAGTGTAAACAATAATGAAATCACCCGAAGTTACCCTACACCCCATACCCCACACCCTACACCCTGCCTTAACCAGCAACCTTATCTCAAGGTCGCAGGTACTTAATTAGCTTTAGGGAGCCGATGATTGTGATTTACAAATACCAAGCGCACATTTATGTGACTCTCAGACCTTCGGTTCTAGACCCAGCAGGTGTAGCAGTAGAGTCAGGAATCAAACAGATGGGCTACAAAGATGTTGAACAGGTGCGCATTGGCAAGTATATTGAACTGATGCTGAGTGCCACTAATGAAGGAAAGGCTAGGGAGCAACTAGAATGCATCTGTGACCAGTTGCTGGCAAATCCAGTAATCGAAAATTACCGCTTTGATTTAGTGGAAGTGAATGCGCAGATAGGAGCATCACTGTGAACTTTGGAATTGTGGTCTTTCCTGGGTCAAACTGCGATCGCGATGTTGCCTATGTCACTCAAACTTTGCTTGGGGAACCAACACGGATGGTTTGGCATCAAGAAAGCGATATTTCTGACCTAGATGTGGTAGTGCTTCCGGGTGGTTTTAGTTATGGAGACTATCTGCGTTGTGGGGCAATTGCTCAATTTTCGCCAGTGATGCGACAGCTGAGAGAACATGCCCATCAAGGTAAGTTTATTCTCGGGATCTGCAATGGCTTCCAGGTGTTGACAGAAATTGGGTTACTGCCTGGGGCTCTAGTACGTAATCGGGATTTACATTTTATTTGCGATCAAGTTCGAGTTAGAGTAGAGCGCACGGATTTGGCTTGGACATCAGCTTACTTGTCACAAAAAGTAATTACCCTACCAATTGCCCACGGTGAAGGTCGTTACTACGCTGATACTTATACCCTAAGGGCCCTCGAAGATAACCATCAAGTCCTATTTCGATACTGTACAGCTACAGGACAAGCTAGTAAAGCTAGCAATCCTAATGGTTCAGTCAACAACATTGCCGGCATTTGCGATCCGACTGGTAAGATTTTGGGCATGATGCCTCACCCAGAAAGGGCATCAGATCCTATGTTAAACTTCACGGATGGCATCATGCTGTTTCAGAGTTTAAAAGACTTACACACCACTTAAAAGAGAGGGTGGCATTTACAGAAGTGACCTTAGGGGCTTTTCTTGAGATCAATTACCAGTTTTTCTTTTTCCTTTTCCCTGGTGAACGAAATTTTGCGTGGGATTTGATTTCTCCGCGTCTGGGCGTCTGGGCGTCTGGGCGTCTGCTTAATTATTTCCCCACTCTTTTTTTCCTCACGGGGTGACAAGCAGGTTAAAGTCGATACAGGGTGTGGGGTGTGGGGTGTAGGGTGTAGTGAAAAAACCATGAGCAAGACTCCTAAAATTAAGATTTAGTTGTCAACAACACCGGGTGAATAGAAAATAGTCCCCCTATTGCTTGTAAGTTAACTTTTAATTTTTCCCCACACCCCACCCCCTACACCCTACACCCTGTCAACACTTCAGTCTGGTTGTCACCCCGTCAG
>JAAHGS010000208.1 GCA_010692645.1 Symploca sp. SIO2E9 | reverse complement strand
CGCTCAAGTAGTCGCTATACGCGGACTTGCAGCCGTAGGGCATACGGTCAAGATGCTTAGTGAGGGTAAATTCATTGGAATCCCCACGACCTAAGAATCCCTCGCTTTTAGCGATGGGAGTGTCAATGAAAGCGACCAACAAGTAGATTTAAAGTTCGTCGAATTAGCCCGACAGATTCTGGAAATCCGTGCAGGGGAAGAACTCTTCGACAAGATCTTGGCGCTGTTTAACCATTAAGGAGGGTGCTCTATGCCTGGGATCAAAGTAGGTGCAGATTCTTGGATCTGCGAATACATTACGCCTTGGGATATCTATGTTCACGGCATAACCAAGGTTATAACTTATCAAAAAACTGCCTACCAGGAAATGTACATTGTGGAAACTGGTGCTTATGGCAAGGCGCTAGTTTTGGATGGCAAATGGCAATGTTGTACTGGCGATGAATTTATCTACCACGAAGCCCTGATACATCCAGCCATGATTGCTCATGGCTCCCCTCGCCAAGTTCTGGTCTTGGGTGGTGGTGATGGTGCCGCAGTTCGAGAAGTTCTGCGCTGGAAGACGGTTGAACAGGTGATGATGGTCGATATTGACGCAGAGGTAGTAGATGCTTGCCGCCAACACCTGCCGGAAATACACCAAAATTCTTTTGATGACCCTAAGACGCATTTAGTTATTGGTGACGCTTTAGAGGTATTGGAGCAAAATGACCAAAAATGGGATGTGGTAATCTCAGATCTTTCTGATCCGATTGAAGAAGGACCATCATTTCAACTATTCACAAAAGAGTTTTTTGAGAAAGTCCAACGCTGTTTGGCACCAGGTGGATATTTTGTGTTGCAAGCAGGACCTGTGGCACCTGTGGGACTAAGCATCTACTCGCGCGTACTTAACACCTTAAGTTCAGTTTTTCCAGAAGTGCATCCCTACGCTTGTTACATTCCCACCTTTGGCGAACCGTGGGGACTTGCTCTTTGTTCGGCAGAAACCATCACTTCCCAACCAGAGCCAGTAGCTATTGACCAGTTGCTGCAAGAAAAAACTACAGGTGGCTTCAGGCTCTTAGACGGGATCTGCCTGTTGGGACTCTTGCAAACCCCCGCCTATGTTCGCCAAGCGATCGCCTCTGAAACTGAAGTGTACACCATCAAGGAACCACCAAAATTCTTTGGTCAAGGTACTCTGGAAAAATAAGCTTGGTTCCCTATGACCTAAAAAATCTTCTCCCCGAGCCATCCCCTCGATGGGATATTTTTTATCGAAATTAATTTGGGTTAAATACCCCACCGTCTATAGGGTGCATAAAATTGGTTGGGGTCAAATCCCCATCCAATTTGTCCCCGCGTCCCCGTGTCACCGTGTCCCCGCGTCTTTAATTGGAAGTCCCAAAATGGAACTGCATTCGAGGTGATTCATCCGTCAGAGAGTGCGATAGATGCTTGACGCGCCGTGATACAATCAGCACAAGCCCTACGACATACTTGGAGTATGAAGTTCAACTTCATTAGTTGATTGGGTAAAATGCCAAAACGCACCGCAAGGATGTAGTTTGTGGCAGTTTAACTGGGGAAACAGACTCACTGCTAGGGGTAAAATCCAGGATTTAAATAGTCCTCCTGACCTAAAGCAATAAAAACAGTTCTGGTTGTTTGGAGTAATCCAACTAGGTGGGACGACCTCTAGAGGGAGAGTAGACATAAGACGGGTTAAAGGAGCAATCTACGCCAGTATCCCAGCAATCCCCAGCGAAACACTCCGTGGGGGTGGGTCAAAAGAAACGCTGTACCCTTAGGCTTTGGCATCAGCAATGCAGCTCCTTGAAAAGCCAGCTAGCAAGCAAAGCAGCCTCCCCCTGGGCAGTGGTTCTTTGCGCAAACGCAACAGGGTGCGCCAACGCTAATACTAGAGAAACTGCTCATGCAGACAACTGGGCTGCTTTTTGAGTCCTTAGCTTTAGAACCTGCGATTGACCCTAACTTTCTGACGGTGGAGCCAATTACCCCACTCAGAGAAGTTTTGGCGTTAATGAGTCAATTTCGCAGTTGCATGCTGCCCAGTAGCAATTTGGATCAAGGCAGCAAGGAAGCAAATTTAAGTACACAGAAGACTAGCTGTTGCTCTCAGGAATGGGAGGCACTTGGTACAGTTGACGATACTGCTGCCGGTTGCGTTTTAGTAATGGACAAATCGCAACTGGTAGGCGTATTCACAGAGCGAGATATTGTCAAGCTAACTGCTGCTGGTCTTCCCTTGGCAAACTTCAAAATTGGCGATTGCATGGGGCAACCACCAATTACTCTCACCAAATCTCAGGCTGAGGATATTTTTACAGTCCTGGAATTATTTCGCCAACATCAAATTCGTCACCTACCAATTGTCAACGAGCAAGGACAACCTTTAGGGATTGTCACCCATGACAGTATTCGACGCGCTCTACAACCAGTCAATCTCCTGACGCAACTGCGGCAGGTGGAAGAAATCATGACTACCGAAGTGATTTGCACCGTGGCAACTGCTTCTGTACTACAAATAGCCAAATTGATGACTCAGCATCAAGTCAGCTGCATTGTGATTACTCAAGAAAGGGGACTCGAAACGAAGGAATGGCAAGTGGAAACTCAGCCCATAGATGCCCAGGGCTGTCTGGATCTAAGGGAAGCAGATCATGATCTAGACGACGAGTATCCGAGTTCTGTCGCCTTAAGCTCTTCCCAATCCCCAATTGCCAATACCCCAGAGCTAATTCCAGTCGGCATTGTCACAGAGCGAGACATCTTGCAGTTTCAGGCGATGGAACTGGATTTGTCGCGAATGCTAGCTAAGGATGTGATGAGTACCCCATTATTTCGCCTTAGTCCCTCAGATTCTTTGTGGAAAGCCCATGAAAAGATGCTGCTCCATCATGTTCGACGACTGATTGTCACTGGCAGTAGAGGAGAATTAGTGGGTCTTGTTTCTCAAACGAGTCTCCTGAAAGTTCTCAACCCTTCCCAAATGTACGGTGTTATTGAAATCTTGCAACATGTACTTGAAGAGCGAACTTCTCAGTTGAAGAAAACAAACGAACAGTTGCGTCACGAGATTGTTGAGCGTCGGCGAGCAGAGACAGCGCTATTGCAGGCACATGCTCAATTGAAAGTGCAAGTTGAGCAAAGAACTGCCCAGTTAACCGCAGCTAATGAGCAACTTAAGCAAGATATTCATAAACGCCAGCAGATAGAAGCAGCATTAAGGGAAAGCGAAGCCAAATCAAGAACACAAGCCACCAAACTTACACTTACCCTAGAGAAACTTCATTCTTACCAAACTCAACTGATTCAGAAGGAAAAAATGTCTTCTCTGGGGCAACTGGTTGCTGGCGTGGCTCACGAAATTAACAACCCAATCAATTTCGTTTATGGCAATATTGCCTACGCTAATCAATACATCCAGGACATCATGGAATTACTGCAACAGTACGAGCAGCAATATCCCGAACAAGTACCAGAAATATGGGAAAAAGCCCAGAAGATTGACCTGGATTTCGTGAAAAATGACCTCCCCAAACTATTCAAATCTATGAAGCTGGGAGCCGAGCGCATCCGCGACTTGGTGCTGTCGTTAAGGAATTTCTCCCGCTTGGACGAAGCAGAGATGAAATCAGTCTACCTTCACCAGGGAATAGATAACACACTGTTAATTTTGCAAAATCGGCTGAAAGCTACCCCTGGACGTTCCGAGATTAGATTGGTTAAGAAATATGGTCATCTACCTAAGGTGGAGTGTTACTCAGGGCAAATTAACCAAGTGTTTATGAATCTTCTTTCCAATGCTATTGATGCACTAGAAGAGTTGCGCATCCCCAACTCGCAAGTAAGTGTAGATCCTCCTACAATTACTATTAGTACCGGTCTCAAAGAAGTTAACAATGACAAAAATAACGCCAAACCCTCGTCGCTAATACCTCACGCTGTAATCACAATTACAGATAACGGTTCTGGTATGACTGAAGCGGTGCGTCGGCATCTGTTTGATCCGTTTTTTACCACTAAATCCGTGGGTAAAGGCACTGGTTTGGGTTTATCGATTAGCTACCAGATTGTGGTAGAAAAACACAATGGTTGTATAGAATTTACCTCTGCCCTAGGGCAAGGGACTGAGTTTGAAATTTCGATTCCTATTAGCCAGCGTCAGCACTCCCAGTGGTGAGCTATTGCTTGAGACTTTTTGAGACCAATTAATGAAACAGAGGGGGAGGGGGAGCAACAGAAATCGAGAAGTGTGGGGGGTGTCGGGAGTGTGGGAGGAATAAGTGTATACACTCATTCCCCCTTGTCTTCCTCCTTTTCCCCCTCTTCCCTTCTAAACTGAAGGTTGATAATTCTGGTTAATCCCTAAAATTTTTCAGTAGATTGGAAGTAATAAGCTGCACAAACTATTGTTGATTCCTAGAAACTATGAGTTTATCTCTCAAGAGGCTAACCTTGTATCTAACTCTGCTAGGCTTGGGCGGTGGAGCAGGAATGTTAGGTAGTCGCTATCTCATACCAGAGCAGCAGGTGGTTAGCCCCCCCGAGGCAATCCCAGCTGTATTGAAACCCTTATATCCTAGGTCTTCAAATAGTCCTCCAGAAGAAAACCTTAACTTCATCGCTGAGGCAGTAGAGCAAGTAGGACCAGCTGTGGTTAGAATTGATACAACCCGTCAGGTATCAAAGGATGCCACAGAACCCTTCAGCCACCCCTTCTTTCGGCGTTTCTTCGGTGAAGAAATGCCCCTGCCAAAACAACGGGTAGAGCAAGGTACTGGTTCAGGATTTATTCTCAGTTCAGATGGGCGTGTGATTACCAATGCTCACGTTGTCGAAGGTAGTGATTTAGTGAAGGTTAGGCTCAAAGATGGTCGAACCTTTGAAGGTAGAGTAGTGGGTAGAGATCCGTTTACAGACATTGCCGCGATCGAAATTGATGCCGATGATTTACCTACTGTACGCTTGGGAAAAGCTGAGAGTCTGATTCCAGGAGAGTGGGCAATTGCCATCGGTAATCCTCTAGGTTTGGATAATACTGTGACTGTAGGCATTATCAGTGCCTTAGATCGTTCTAGTTCTCAAGTAGGTGTTTCTGAAAAAAGAGTGCGCTTTATCCAGACTGATGCTGCCATCAACCCTGGAAATTCTGGCGGTCCCCTGTTGAATGCTAATGGTGAGGTAATTGGGATTAACACTGCTATTCGTGCTAATGCTCAGGGATTAGGTTTTGCTATCCCAGTGGAAACCGCAGAAAGGATCGCCAATCAGTTGTTCACTATTGGTCAGGTGGAGCATCCATATTTGGGTATTAGGATGATGACACTGACACCAGAGCTTAGAAAAGAGATCAATCAAGACAATGATGTTGATTTCAAAGTTAGGCAAAATCGTGGTGTGATCATCATTGATGTGATCAGAAACTCACCAGCCCAGAAGGCTGGCTTGCAAGCTGGAGATATCATTCAAAAAGTTGGTGGTAAACCAGTAGAGAATGCTGCACAAGTGCAGGCCCGTGTAGAAGCCTCTGAAGTAGGCGCATACTTAGAAATTGAAGTTATACGCCAAGATCGAAATCAAATCCTGCTGGTACGGCCCGGTTCATTGCCCATTAAGGAGTTGCAATAGCTCAATAGACTTCTTAATCGAGTCGGGAACTTCTTAAAAGGGAGCAGGAAACAGAGATCACTAAAGCCAAACTTTTGTAATAGTTCAATAATTAACAATTAGTAGTTAAATTACCAAAAATACCCTACAAATCTAGCACCTTCTGTTGATAGCAAGGTGTCCTTTTCCCTTGAGCAGTTCAGCGAAGGGTATAGAAGCTGAAAAGATTAGTTTCGTGTTAGAATTATGAAGAAAAGCAGCAATATTTGGCAAATCTAGGGGCGATAAAGGGCGTTTTATCTCTTTTTTCAGCTTTTAGATGCCAAATTCTTACTTTTGATGGAGTTTTTCGTTCTATGAGTACCTCCCAAGAGCGGATTGTGCCGACAAATCTGCGGAATGAGATGTCCCGCTCTTACCTGGAATACGCGATGAGCGTAATTGTCGGTCGAGCCTTACCAGATGCCAGGGATGGTCTCAAACCAGTACACCGGAGGATCCTCTATGCCATGCATGAGCTTGGTCTGACGCCAGACAGACCCTTCCGGAAGTGTGCCCGTGTGGTGGGAGAAGTATTGGGTAAATATCACCCCCACGGAGATACAGCAGTCTATGATGCCTTGGTGCGTATGGCTCAAGACTTCTCCATGCGAGCGCCTCTAATTAATGGTCACGGTAACTTTGGCTCGGTAGATAATGATCCGCCAGCGGCAATGCGCTACACAGAATGCCGCCTCCAGTCTTTCACCTCCAATGCCCTATTACGGGATATTGAGTCAGAAACTGTAGATTTCATCGATAACTTTGATGGTTCGCAACAAGAACCAACTGTTCTACCAGCCCGCGTTCCCCAGTTATTGCTCAATGGCTCATCTGGAATTGCTGTGGGCATGGCAACCAACGTCCCTCCCCATAATCTGGGAGAGTTGATTGATGGCTTGATGGCGCTCATTAGCAATCCCGAAATTACTGATATCGAGTTAATGCGCTATATCCCTGGTCCTGACTTTCCTACTGGGGGACAGATTCTGGGTAAATCAGGGATTAAAGAAGCTTACACCACTGGTCGTGGCTCAATCACCATGAGGGGTGTAGCGCAAATTGAAACCCTCCAACAACGGGGGCGTCCTGACAAAGAAGCGATTATTATCACCGAGCTGCCTTACCAAACCAATAAGGCGGCACTGATTGAGAAAATTGCAGAACTGGTCAATGATAAGCGTATAGAAGGTATCAGTGACATTCGGGATGAGAGCGATCGCAACGGGATGCGAATCGTAATTGAACTCAAACGTGATGCCTATCCGAGGGTTGTCCTTAACAATCTCTACAAGCAGACGCCCATACAGACAAATTTTGGGGCAAATATGCTGGCTTTGGTGGATAATGAACCCCAGCTGCTGACCCTCAAGCAGTTCTTAAATGTTTTCTTGGACTTCCGCGTCGAGACAATTACTAGGCGGACTCAATACGAACTGCGCAAGGCTCAGGAGCGCGATCATATCCTCCAGGGATTATTAATTGCCCTAGGCAACTTGGATGCAGTAATTGCCATGATTCGGGCTGCTGCTGATACTACCACAGCTAGGGGAGAGCTGGTAGAACAATTTGGTCTCTCCGAAAAACAGGCAGACGCGATTCTGCAAATGCAGCTGCGACGTTTAACGGCTCTAGAAGCAGAGAAGATTCAAGCAGAACACGAGGATTTACAAACCAAAATTGCTGATTTACTTGATATCCTGGCTCGCAGAAGTCGGATCCTAGAAATCATTGAAACTGAAGCCAATCAGATTAAAAGCACCCACGCTACACCAAGGCGCACTGAAATTCAACTGGCAGAAGGTGAGTTAGATGATATTGATCTGATTGCTAACGAGAAAGCGGTAATTCTACTGACTGAGCAAGGTTACATCAAACGGATGCCAGTCAACACCTTTGCTGCTCAAGCTAGAGCAACTCGCGGCAAGGCAGCCACCCGCATGAAAGAAGACGACGGGGTTGAGCATTTCTTTACTTGCTGCGACCACGATCGTATTTTATTCTTTAGCGATCGCGGTGTGGTTTACTGCATGTCGGCATACCAAATCCCCACAGCTTCTCGCACCGCCAGAGGTGTTCCGATTGTACAGATGCTGCCGATTAATCATGAAGAAAAAATCACCTCAATTGTGCCAGTATCTGAATTTAGCGAGAATGAATACTTGGTGATGTTGACCTGTAGTGGTTACATCAAAAAAACTACCCTTGCTGCCTTTAGTAATATTCGGGCGAATGGCTTGATTGCAATTTCCTTGGGAGAAGGCGACTTATTGCGGTGGGTACGTCGAGCCAGGGAAGAAGACAGTATTATAATTGGTTCGAGTCAGGGGATGGCAATTCATTTCAAGACTGACCATGAGCAACTTCGTCCCTTAGGTCGTGCCACGCGGGGGGTTAGGGCAATGAAATTGCGCTCCCAAGATGAATTGATCAGCATGGATATTTTGCCTGGTCAAGTTATGGCTAGTCTGGCAGCTGTGGAGGATGCACAAACACCAGATCAGGTTTCTGTGCAAGAGCAGGAAGATACCGATGATAGCAATAATCCTAGCGTAGCCGCTGACCAGGAGCAGGAGTTGCTAGAAAGTGCAGGTCAAGGGCCTTGGGTACTGGTGGTGACGATGGGCGGCTATGGCAAAAGGGTGCCAGTGTCACAGTTCCGGCTGCAAAATCGCGCCGGGATGGGAGTAAGAGCAACAAAGTTCCGCAAAGCCAATGACCAACTAGCAGCGCTGCGGGTTGTTAATGAAGGAGATGAGTTGATGATGGTTACCAGTCGGGGGATTATCATTCGTCAGTTGATTGGTGCTATTTCGCCCCAATCCCGGATGGCAACAGGGGTGAGAGTGCAGCGCCTTGATGAGGATGATGCGATCGCAGCTGTGGCTCTGGTGCCTCTGACAGGGGAAGAAGAGGAGGAGACGGAGGAAGAAATGGAGGAGGCTTTGTAAACTAAGCGTTTTGGAATTATGTAGAGACATGAGAATATTGTGTCTCTAGGGCGTTTTATCTGCTGCTTATCAACTAGGGTGAGCTTTGGGCATTTTCTAATATCACTGATCATTTCTCGATTGTGCCAAAGCATGTCAGTAACTCTAGAAAATACTTTCAATGTAATTAGAGATGCCTTGTTCACCCTCTCCATACTTCCGAATAAACTCGTCAGTTAATCTCTTAGCACAGGCTTCAATTTCTGAAGAAATAGAGCGCTGATTTAAAATCTGGCTAGCCGAGTTACGTAATATTTCAAATAGCTGAGAACTATATTCAGAGTTGTCGCTTACAAAATTCCAGAGTTCCCCGCCAATTAAAGTTCTGGATTCCCACTCAGGTAACAATTGCTTGAGCAGACCAAGAGTTACAGTATCATTATTCCTTTTTCCATAGCTAAAACATAGATAAGCTTGGTCTCCTTCAGCAATCTTATTATTAATTTCCTTGGTCCAGGATTTGATCTGATCTTTATTCATAGTATTGGTACCACTTTTTATTTGAAGCCAAGCTCGTTCACCATTATCCATAGTCTTAATTAAATCCCATCCTGAAGAAGCCTTATTAATAGTCTCTGAACTAGACAGAAGAAGATTTTCAATAAAAAATCCCATTGATGTAACAATTGACCTTGTTGCTGCCATGTAAACATTCAGTCGAACAACTTCTTCTGGTGTATCCAAATTTATTGCTCTAATTAAAAAAGGATTAGGATTGAGGTCTTTCATAGTAAGTCTTCCAATCATATCCAATTGCCTTTTAGTAAATACTCGACAGATAACAGCTAAATAATTTTCAGCTACTGTGAGCTGTGATGATAAATATCCTGATGACTTAAAATCCAATATCCTAGCAATTTCATCATCAGTTAATTTAACCATTTTTTTGCCAGAAATGCTCTTGATGTTCTTGATTTGATCAGCTTCGACATTTAAGAAATCTTCGATATCAACAAAACAAGAGGCTAATGAACGTGCTTTAGTTTGAGTCAGACCTATTTCTTTTTCCAAAGCATAGATCAACATCTCATGGAACTGCTCAGGCATTTTTTACTTTCCTTGAGAAGATTTAAAACAAGTAGCTATAGGTTGCAATGTAAAGAGCGAAGGTTGGTAACACTCTTCCCGTGCTTGAGGTTTTTCTCCATGAATTAATTTAGATATGTGTCTACCAATAGCATGAGCCAGAGAAACTGGAACAGCATTACCAATTTGTCGATACTTCGAGGTTACAGAGCCATGAAAATCCCAGTCATCTGGAAAAGTTTGAATCCTGGCACATTCTCTAACACTTAAAGGGCGAAGTAGCTCAGGATGACACATATCTGTTGCCTTTTGATGTGGGCTAGTAGTGACTGTAGGAGAAGGTTTATCCCAAGACAATCTTCTGTAAAAACCAACTTTACCTCCTCCAGATTTATAAGCACCTCCCATAGCTTCTGCTTTCAATTCATCGGGTAAATTTCTCCAATTTTGTCCTGCTTGCAGAAGGCGAAGATATTGAAGTCGTTTTTCCGAGTAAGGAACATATTCTGTCGGAGAGTCGATTAAACCTGAAAGCGCATCTCTGAGGGTACGCCACCTCGAAAGTCCCCTGCCAACCTCTTTACTATGAGTAGGTTTGGGTAGCGTGGGGTACAAAGAGTCTCTTGAGGCAAGAAATATTACTCTTTGTCTATTTTGAGGAACACCGTAGTCTGCTGCCTCTATAAGTGTCGCTGGAGCAACTTTATAGCCAATTGCTTCCATTTGTG
Organism: Symploca sp. SIO2E9; assembly: GCA_010692645.1. GTDB lineage: Bacteria > Cyanobacteriota > Cyanobacteriia > Cyanobacteriales > Coleofasciculaceae > SIO3C6. The sequence continues at coordinate 1,087 of JAAHGS010000208.1, read as the reverse complement.
CCATAACCACTTGCAGGGCTGCCCCCCTAATCTCATCAGGCTCTAGAGGTGGGTAACCAGGACCGCGCTCACGATGAGGCCTATGCCTAATTGGAGCCGAAAGTAATCCTCTAACATTTTCCATCAGGAAAAAACGGGGTTGGATTTCGCTGACAATTCGGATGAAATCCATAAACAGACTACCACGCGGATCCATGACAGACTGTCGTTTTCCTGCTGTGCTAAAGGGTTGGCAAGGAGGACCGCCAGTTACCAAATCTACTTCTCCCGGATGTATGGATTTCGATAAACCTAATGCACGTCCTCCTTCCGCCAAGATATTCTCTGTAGTAACCTGGCGTATATCTCTGGGTAAAGCACTTTCACGAAGATGAGGGCGATTGAGAGCAATGGTTTTTGTAGCATCAGGATCGATTTCAACTACACTTACTGTTTTAAAACCAGCCTCCTCCATGCCAAGGTCTAGACCAAAAGCTCCTGAAAATAAACTAATAGATATTAGTTGATTATCTATCATTGCGGTAAATTCTGATTATGTGTCATTGAATTAAAAAATCAACTCCTGAACAAGGGATAGTTTACTAGAAAAATAGGCTCTCCAGAGATTTTGGTGGAAACTGTAGATCAGACTACAAATTATCTTTGGTGGGTTACAGTGCGGATAGAAAAACAATACTACAATTCACAAATTATGACCCGCGCTTAACCCACCCTACAATATATAAAATTTTATTATCACCACATGTACGGGAGAGCCGAAAAATAGAGAGGCACAATATTTTATGTACCTATCCTATATTGATATCAATCTACAAGCCCTTTCCTCGCTGTATTTAGCATGAAAACTCCCAAACGACATTGGCAAACACATATTTTAGCCTTAAGCGGCGGTATCCTGATGGGACTAACACCATCACCTACAGAAGCTTGGCCCCTAGCCTGGATTGCCTTAGTTCCCCTGTGGTTCCTAATTACTAGTGGTAAAACTATTCGCCAAGGTGCTTTGTATGGTCTAATCTGGGGAATTGGCTACCACGGCTTAGCACTGTTTTGGATTACTGGCATTCACCCTATGGATTGGATGGGA
>JAAHGS010000207.1 GCA_010692645.1 Symploca sp. SIO2E9 | reverse complement strand
AGATCTGCTTTTTGTGGTCGGGTAGATACCCTAGCATAGACAACAACGGCTCTTCCTCCGTCGGGTTCTGATTCTTTTTTGATGAACCCTTCGATGTTGTAGCGCCTATGCCCTGACGGCGTTTTGATCGTTGGGATTTTTTCTTGAGACTCCCATCTCCTGAGGGTTGTGAGGCAAACTCCCAAAGACTCAGCTGCTTCACTTGGTTTTACATATTTAGCCATAATGTCGATACTATGGCTAAATAAGTATTAATTGTCAAGATTTGTCCGTATGATCAACGACTAGAGGCGTACCGATCGCTTCCAGGTAAAAGCTCTGAAGCAAGTACAATTACTGAGTAGTTATGTACACCAGTGTCCATTTTGAGGTAAGTTTTTGGCAAGGGTTAGAGGGTGAACGAAATTTTGCGTGGGATTTGAATTCTCCGCGTCTGGAGCGTCTGGAGCGTCTGGAGCGTCTGCTTACTCCTTGCCCCACGCCTTTTTTCGCTCACCCAGGCTTAGGCACTTATGCGGCAGGTAATCAGGAGGGATAGGATTTTGAAAGATCAGAGATTTAGTTGTTTTTGCCTAAGTATTCTCAGCCTTATGATCCCAATAAGTGGTATGCTTACTAAACCTGCTCTGAGCTTACCGGAACCAGAGGATTTACCAGAAGAGGTTTTGAGGACAGAGATTATCACTCAAGCACGATCACCAATTGATGGTAAGCCATTGACAGCAGCTGAATACGCCCAGCTGAAAGCTCAGTTAGCACAGCGCTCAACAACCCCTGATCTGAGTCCAGATATAAAAGAAGTGATTTTTCTGCTGCGCCTGCGCCAAATGCTACAGACACTAACTCCTTTCTAAGCAAATCCTGGCTTGTCGGCTACACTCTTGTAGCAGGTTGGTAAAATCAAGTATTGTGTTAGGACTACTGAAATTTTTCTCCATGCCACAGAATTAAGAAAATCTGTAGAAAAAAAGAAAAATATATATAAATATTAAAGTTATGCAGTTCTCTCCCCCCACTTACTGGGGTAAATAGCTTGATGTCCCCGATGATTGCCACTGAACAAATTGACCGAATTATTTGGAATCAACATCACGACCCTTTTGAAGTTCTTGGGCCTCACCAGCTTGAGCAAAATGGTCAAACTAGCTGGGTAGTGCGGGCTTACCTACCGAATGCGGAAGCCGCCTGGGTAGTTTGCCCCGAAGAACGGGTAGAATACCCGATGCAAACAGTGCATCATCCTCACTTTTTTGAAGCCACAATTGAGAGCACTGAACTGGCAAATTACCAGCTGCGCATCAAGGAAGGAGAGCATGAAAAGGTTATCTATGACCCTTACGCCTTCCGCTCCCCTCTGTTGACAGATTATGATAAGCATTTATTTGCTGAAGGCAATCATCACCGTATCTACGAGAAACTAGGTGCCCACCCAACTACAATTAACGGTGTCAAGGGAGTTTACTTTGCTGTCTGGGCCCCTAACGCTCGCAACATTTCCTTGTTGGGAGATTTTAATAACTGGGATGGGCGCAAACACCAGATGCGTAAGGGTCACACTGGTATTTGGGATCTATTTATTCCGGGACTCGATGTTGGAGAAAGCTACAAATACGAAGTCAAAAATTACGAAGGACACATTTACGAAAAATCTGACCCCTACGGCTTCCAACAAGAAGTACGTCCGAAAACAGCCTCGATAGTTACTGACATAGATGCTTACACCTGGCAGGATGCTGAGTGGATGGAGCGTCGGCGTCAAACTGAACCCCTAAGTAAGCCAATTTCTGTCTATGAAGTTCACCTCGGTTCTTGGCTTCATGCCTCTTCGGCAGAACCAGCTATTAAGGAAAATGGTGAAGCCGAAGCGGTGGTACAAGTTTCAGAGCTCAAACCTGGAGCACGTTTTCTCACCTATCGGGAGCTGACTAAGAAGCTGATTCCCTATGTCAAGGAGCTGGGATTTACCCACATTGAACTTTTACCAGTTGCAGAGCACCCTTTTGATGGTTCTTGGGGTTATCAGGTTACAGGTTACTATGCCTGTACTTCGCGCTATGGAACACCAGAAGACTTCATGTACTTCGTTGACCAGTGCCACCAAAATGACATTGGAGTAATTGTAGATTGGGTACCTGGTCACTTTCCTAAGGATGGTCACGGTTTAGCTTTCTTTGATGGTACTCATCTTTATGAGCATGCTGATCCCCGTCAAGGTGAACATAAGGAGTGGGGAACCCTGGTGTTCAACTACAGCCGCAACGAGGTTCGCAATTTTCTCGTAGCTAATGCTTTGTTCTGGTTTGACAAATACCATATTGACGGTATGAGGGTAGATGCAGTTGCCTCCATGCTTTACCTTGACTATGCTCGCGAAGAGGGAGAATGGCTGCCCAATCAGTACGGGGGCAGGGAGAATATTGAAGCGGCTGATTTCCTGCGCCAGACTAATAACGTCATCTTTAGTTATTTCCCTGGTATTGTCGCGATTGCTGAAGAGTCAACTGCTTGGCCGATGGTGTCTTGGCCTACTTATGTCGGGGGACTAGGCTTTAATTTGAAATGGAATATGGGCTGGATGCATGACATGCTTGATTATTTTGGCATGGATCCCTGGTTCCGACAGTTTCACCAGAATAATGTTACTTTCAGTATGTGGTATCACCACTCTGAAAATTATATGCTGGCGCTTTCCCACGATGAGATTGTTCATGGCAAAAGCAATATGTTAGGGAAGATGCCAGGGGATAATTGGATCAAATTTGCTAATGTCCGCTGCCTCTACGCTTATATGTTCACTCACCCAGGCAAGAAGACTCTATTTATGAGTATGGAGTACGGTCAGTGGAATGAGTGGAATGTTTGGGCTGATTTGGATTGGCACTTATTGCAACATGAGTCACATCAGCAGTTGAAACGGTTTGTTAGCGAACTCAACCAAGTTTATCAACAGGAACCAGCTCTCTATAGCCAAGACTTCGCTCAAGAGGGTTTCGATTGGATTGATTGCAGTGACAATCGCCACAGTGTAGTCTCATTTATCCGCCGTGCCAAGGACTCGGACGAGTTTATTATCACTGTCTGTAATTTCACGCCCCAACCCCATAGTCATTATCGTGTAGGAGTCCCCGAGATGGGATTTTACACGGAAATTTTTAACAGTGATGCCCGCGAGTACGGCGGTAGCAACATTGGGAATTTAGGAGGTAAGTGGACAGATGAGTGGTGGTTCCACAACCTGCCTTACTCACTGGATTTATCTCTACCTCCTTTGGGAGTGTTGATTCTCAAACTGAATCGAGAGAAGACACTAGCGACAATGGAAGAAAATCAAGTGTAGTCGGTGAGAGCTAGCGCTCATAAAAATCTAGTCATATCTACTAAGATGTAGGTATGACTAGACGGGTGAACGAAAAAAAGAGTGGGGCAAGGAGTAAGCAGACGCGGAGACGCGGAGACGCGGAGACGCGGAGAATTCAAATCCCACGCAAAATTTCGTTCACCCTGACTAGACATCTACGTCTGTAATCCTAGTCGAAAGTCCTAAAACTAAAGGGATAAACGGCAATCCCTATATCCCATAAAGTTTGGGATTATTTTACGAGCTATATTCATGCTTCCATTAGACATCTCCAGAAACCTCGATTTTGGAACGGTAGCATAAGGGTTCTAGCATAATTATTGGAGATGTCTATTGGTATCAGCGTTGATTATTCTGTCAGCAGTCTCAAGAGAATGCTACTGCAAATTAGAACAAACTTTGCGGTATGGCTGATTACCCATATACTGACGCCATTCGTCTTGTGTGAGGTTGCGGGGAAGAACAGCACAGAGCTTTTCTCTCATATCTTCCGCTAATTTTTCCTGCATTCGTTTGATTTCCTCTATCTCTCTCAGACGAGTTTCTGCCTCCTTCAATTTTCCCTTCACCTCATTTAGTTGCTGTTTGACAGATTCAACTTCTGCTTTTGCTCTGTTGGACTGCTGTTTTGCTAGTTCAACTTCAGCCTTGACTCTATTGAACTCCTGCTTAGCCGATTCAGCTCTTTTTTTTTCCTTTTCAGCTTCTACTTTAGCTGTTTTTAAATTCCTTTGTACTGACTCAGCAGTTTCTTTTGCCTTTGTTGCTTCTTCCTTGGCTATATTTGCTTCTCTATTGGCTGCCTTTAGCTCTCTAAGTTGATACAGTGCGTATCCAAAGGTGCAAACTGCTATCAATACCGCTGTGATGGCTCCAACTGAACTTATTAGTAGTCTGATATTTGCTCTGCGAGTTTTATCGTTAGCTTGCTGTTTAGCTTCCTCCAAAATCTGCTTAGCTCGTTTTTCTGCCTTCAAAGCCTTTTTAAGGTACTGCTTATCAAATTCTTGACTAGCAGTTAAAAATTGATAGTCTTGATCGCTTAAACTTTTATTTGCTGCCCATGCCTGAGCATCTCGTAATGCTTGTCCCCGCAATAGCCGCGATTGGTCACGCAAATTTGAAGCTACCCAGGCTGACAAAGCCTGGGAATAGGGTCGCAATTTAACTAATTCCTGACTCACCCAACTTTGATTGAAAATAGCCCGGTAAATAGGGTTAGAAACTTTTAATCTTCCTTTATGATTGACAACTAATCCTGAGAGTCGCAATTCCATCTGTTCGAGACTCTTATTGGCTGGTATTCCTCTTTTGGAAAGAGATAGCTTGGCTCTACTCAGAATTTGCTCGTATAACCCCAACAACCGCCCTGAAAACTGCTCATTTATCAAAATGCGATCGCGTATCGTCTTCAAATGTTCCGGCTCATCCTGAGATACCCAATTCTCAATAATACGCGATCGCACTAACTGCTTTACTAATTCCCTTTCTCTACCTACAGTGATCGAAAATGGAGAAGCCAGCACCAACTTGCATAGCTTTTGCGTCAGAAACGGTTGTCCGCCCGTCCAACTTAGTATCTCCCTAAGCACAGCCTGCGGATTTTCTGCTTTGTTTACCAAACCCTTAGCCAAGGGCTGGGCTTCCTGCAAACTAAAGCCACTCAGCTGAATCCCTCGACCAATATTAAACGGTGTCCGACTTTTATCGCTAATCAAATCAGCAGGCGTCGCCACCCCCAGCAGGGCAAATGTCAAACGATTATATTCCGGTTTATCAGCACGTTGATTGTAGCAAGCGCGAATCAAGGCAAAAAAGTCATCAATCGCGAAATTCAGGCTAAGAACGCTATCAATTTCATCGACAAAAATTATAATTCCTGTCTTATTTTCAAAGGCTTGAGCTGCTTCCCCAAATAACAACTCTTCGATAAACTCACTCAGGCGCTGCACTGGGGATAGGGATTCTCTTTCTCGCCACCAACTACGCAAATTGAACTTTCCCGATAACTCCAAGCCACTGACCAAACTGCGGACTATCCCTGCATACCATTGGTCAACTGTCAACTGCTGAGAGCCAATTCGAGTCAAATCAATCGCCGCACAAGCAAACCCCTCAACTTGCAACCGCTGCATGGTTTGCACCCGCAAGCTAGACTTACCCATCTGCCGGGAGTTGAGTACATAGCAAAATTCCCTAGCCTTCAGCGCTTCATACAAATCTTGGTCAGCTTTCCGCCTCACATAGGTAGGAGCCTCAGCAGGTAAACTGCCGCCAACTTGATAGGAATAATTAGTCAATAGTTCCATATCACTGAGACTATAGCGCTACGCGCAAGGCAGAAGGCAGAAGGCAGAAGGCAGAAGTTGACTGTGACAAGGTTTTAGCGATTTAGCTTGTCCTAACCTTAATACGTACTGCTATATTAGCTACTGCTGACTAATAGGGAGTAGGATTAAGATTGATAATTCATTATCCGTTGCCCATTGCTCTATTCAGTATTAACTATCAAAAATAGGTAAAGCAACCTTTTGTGAATTATGTTAATACATCTTTATTTATAAGCGATCGCTAAGCGATGAGTTTAACTAAATTCTACTTATAAGCGATCGCTAAAATACTGCTGATACAAATTACAACGAGGTATAACTTCATTATCTTGCAAACGAACTAAGCCAATACTGTGTAACTGAAAAGCTTGCACAGGCTCTAACCTAATGGGATTTGTCGCCGCCACCATTTGTTTAACTGCTGATAGCAACTCTGGGCGCTGTTGTAAATTCCAGAAGTGCCTGCGCAAATGGTCACCATAGATTCCAGCTTCCGTAGGAGCAACTTTTAACAACTGCCCTAGAGTTATATCTTGTCGGGCAATATTATAAAGTGCTACCCGCACTAGATAAGGATGCCCACCCACCATTGCCATTAACGGCTTAACCTGAGTCAAATTCCAGTTGAGCCCATGCCGCCTTGCCAAATCCAGTACTTGTTTAGGTGTAAATTCCCGTAATTCAATCGGTAATCCTACATTAAAAGGGGACTGATTAATATTAAGAGGGATATAAACCTCTGTCGAATGCACTACCACTAAGCGTAATTTTTTCCAAATATCCCGATTTTTCCCATCCTCGTGCCAAGCCCGCAACAGCCCAAAAAAATCAGAAGCAATTTCGGGATATTGAAAGACTAAATCAACTTCGTCTAAACCCAAAGCCAGAGGTTTATCAATTTCTGAGAGCAAATACTCCTCAAAATAAGCTGTGCAATTATCCTTACTGCCAAAAATTTCATCCCAATAATCTGCCAATTTATTGGGCAGCCTCAAACGTCGCCCCACACTAGCACAAAACCAGCGCAGGAACTGATCTAAATCAGCAAAAATCCTCCCATCCGCCAACTGAAAACTTAGCGGAACTTTCCAACAACCTTGGAACTCTGCCTGCTGAATAACTCGCGCCATCAAAGAAGTTTTCCCCATCTGGCGAGGAGCTTTAATCCGAATCAAAGCTCCAGGTTTAGCAATTGCCTCATAACAGCGAGATTCAATAGGTTCTCGCTCTACATAAAACTCAGAAGCCAAATCTACTTGCCCTTCCGGCAATTCTGGTTCTGCCACTGGCAGGGGTGGATACTCAAGACTTTCCAGTGCAGGCATTAATATTTCTTGAGATTGCTTCCTTGCTGAAACTGCCCCTGATGACAATAACTCCAGAATTTCCTGCACAATAACAGGAGTATCAGCAGGGGAAAGCCAATCTCGCTGCTGAATTTGCTCTAGATAAGCCCGTAAATTATAGTTGAGCTGCGCACTCCTAGGAAAATTAACGCGGATAGGAAGAATCACAGGTTTGTGTTCAGGACGATTATTACGCAACTCCCTTGCCCTTCGCACCTCCTCCGTAACCATTTCACTAGTTATGGATTTCGGCGATAGCAGCAATAGAAAATAATCACTCTCCTCCAACTCTTGATCAACACGCTCAGGCCAATTTTCTCCCAGCCGAATACATTCTCCCGCCATAAACGGCTGATGTCCTGAGGCTTTCAGAGCTTGATAGAATTCCTTAGCGAGACTAAGATCAGGCTCTTGAGAGCGATAACTGATAAAAATTCTAGCACTGTTGATAGTTGATTTTTGATTGTTCATTGTTGATTATTAATTAACCAATGAACTATAAGCATCTTTAGTTTCCAAATTCTAAATTCTGAACTTCTGCGATGCAGCTGCTAATTCCTGAATTATAGAACACCAATTTCCTAGCATACCTGCTATAAATCAATCCCCGCGTCGACCTGTCATCAGCATCCGTAGCCAACATAAATGAGACCGGGTATAAATCCCTGTTCAGTTTATTGCATGCTGCCCATAAAACGGCAATGCTTCTGACCATTGAGGGCGCTTTCCCTGCTGCCAATCAAGACTAGCAAGCCCCAATAAACTTATAACAGAACTCCCCAAATTAACTGGTACCTCCAGCAACTGGTAAGGCATTTCCAGAGCATGCAAGGCTTCCTGCCAAATATCCGGCATCATCACAGCATCAGCCTGAAGTTCAATCAGGCTTGAACTAGCAGAGGATACCTGATAGATAGCAGTAAACAACTGACCTCTCTGAGCAGGCATTTGCAACGCCATAGTAGTCTTAAAGGGTTCAATATTTATTGTTTCACCTGGATTAGTAAGTGAAAATTCTCCCCATTGCCCCATCTCCTGTGCCTTCAACCAAGCAAAAGCCGCCAGCGTCGAAATTGCCAACAGAGGAATATCCAATTGCTGTGCCAGAGTCCTAGCAGTAACCATACCGATGCGAGTACTAGTAAAACTGCCTGGTCCTTTGGCTACAGCAATAAACTCTAAATCTTCCCAAGTTTGGGGTTTGATAAAATCGACCAGATGCTGGTGTAACTGGCTAGACAAATCACGTCCCAAATCCCAAGTCTGGCAGCGGTTATGATCAGCAAAGTTGCTTATAGCTAACCCTAATTGAGGACTAGTGGTGTGAAGAGCAAGAGCATATTTGTTTAGCTTCAGGCTCGCCATTAATCAGAATTGTTCATGGTTGATAGTTTATAGTCCAACTTGATATCAAAAATCAATGATTAACAATGAACTAATCATCTTCTTCCCCCGCTATTAGGGCTTTTTTCAAGCCCCCACTACATCGGTACACCCATTAGTGGCGGGTTATTGACTGACTATAATCAGGAATTTTAGACATGCCCAAATGTTGGAATTGAACCAACACGTGGTCTACGGAAATTGGGTAAATCTATCCGTGTAATATTGCGGTTTCTAACTGCCAAGCGGTAGCTAATGCTTTGGAGTTCACTGTGGAGTTGACGATTTTCTCGCTGTAGCTGCGCCACTTTCTCTCTGACTGGTGCCATGCGTTCTGCAAACTTCTGGCGATAGATACTGGGCAGTTCCTGTACAACCTGTTCGAGCATACGGGAACGATCAGTTAATTCCTGAGCTGACTGCCGCAATTGATAAATTTCCTGGTCACGGGTGTTAATCTGTTCTTGGTAAAATTTTACCTGCTCCTCAACATCTTGCAACTGTTCTCGCAAGAGTTGCATCTGGCTTTGGTGACGTTCAGAAACCTCAGCCGGAGGTATGAAGTTAGCGTTGCCCTTGACCAAGCGGAACAGCTCTTGAGATAACTGCTGCACCAGTTGGTCTCTCAGGTGCAGTTCTTCCCGCAGATGAGAAACTTCTGTTTGAAGCGATTGCAGGGTTGGGATTTCAGTTTGGATCACGATGGTCTAGAGCTCCGATAATCTGGTAGTTAGTGTGGGTTGTCAAATAGCAAAGGACTGTGTTGAGGATTCTGATTAAGTGCTGTTGCAGTTAATGTACCATCCCGATTAGGGAAATGGCACCTCAAAGCCCAACCTTAATTGTGACTCGAATTTTTCTCAGCGGCGATATACAGCAATGCTCACAACAGTTTAAAATTAGATTTTATGAAAAGCTTTACTAATGTATTCACATCTTTGATTGTCGCTATTTGGATCGCTGCGATCGCTATTCTCTCAGTTCAAAACTTTGAGTCGGTATCGCTGAGGTTTTTAAGTTGGGAGTCAATTAAGTTGCCGATGGGGCTGGTACTGGCATTTAGTGTAAGTATAGGTCTGATCGGGGGAGCGATCGCGCCTTGGTTGTGGCAGCTCTGTTCCGGGCGAAGTGAACGACAACGTCTAGAAGAAGACTTGGAGTTTTCAGAGCCAGAGTAATGAGCCGCAAGCAAATCTATGATCAAACAGTCTGAAGATTGTTAACTAGCTTTGAGGACTGAACTTTTGGGTTGACCGACATCAAGACATGTAGATTTTTAGGACGATTTATCCCCTTTTATGAGTCTTCCGCGCACCCCCAGATTAACTTTTGATAGGGGCACTCTAATTTTGCACCCGCCCCCGCGAGGCAAAGTCTGGGTGGATTATGCTACCTGGGATGACCGTATTGAGAAGTTTCGCATCCCTGGCATTAACTACCGTCAGTTAGTGGAAGCACTACAAGCAGAGGGGACTAAATTTATTGATGAAGCTAAGGAATTTAGCTCACTGGCACTAAATCCTAGCTTTGAGATGGAACCTTATCCCCATCAGAGTGAAGCGCTGCTGACTTGGAAGCAGGCAGGACGTAAAGGAGTAGTAGTGTTGCCGACAGCTGCGGGTAAGACTTACTTAGCTCAACTGGCAATGCAAGCAACTCCCCGCACTACTTTAATAGTAGTGCCGACATTGGATTTAATGCATCAGTGGTATGCTCAGTTAGAGGCAGCGTTTCCTGATATTGAGGTGGGATTACTGGGGGGAGGTTCACACGACCGCACGCCAATCTTGATTGCCACCTACGATAGTGCTGCTATCAATGCTGAAGGTCTAGGTAATCTTTACGGGCTATTAATCTTTGATGAGTGCCACCACTTGCCCACAGATTTTTATAAAGTAATAGCAGAATATGCGATCGCTCCCTATCGATTGGGACTTACTGCTACTCCAGAACGCTCAGATGGACGTCATCAGGAACTTAATGCTTTAATTGGGTTGGAGGTATATCGTAAAACACCTGAAGAACTAGCTGGTTTTGCCCTGGCTCAACACAAGGTTGTTCAGATTAAGGTAAAACTTTCCCAAAAGGAACGCGATCGCTATAATAGTTGCCTTAAAGTCCGTAATGACTTTTTAAGAGAATCTAAAATTTATTTAGGTAGTAGGGAAGGTTGGCGGCAGTTTGTAATTGCCAGTGCGCGATCGCCAGCAGGACGCAGAGCCATGCTAGCACATCGAGAAGCCAAGGAAATTGCTTTGTGCACAGAGGGGAAATTGCGGGTGCTGGTGGAGTTACTTGCCCAGCACTATCGGGAACGTCTTCTGATTTTTACTAACGATAATGCTACTGTTTACCGCATTTCCCAAGAATTACTAATTCCTGCCATTACCCACCAGACGCAAGTCAAGGAACGCCACGATATCCTAACTCGCTTTCGCCAAGGGGAATATAAAACTTTAGCTGCATCCCATGTCCTCAATGAAGGTGTAGATGTACCAGATGCTCACGTGGCAATTATCTTATCAGGTACGGGTTCAAGTCGCGAGTATGTGCAGCGCTTGGGTAGGATTTTACGTCGAGGGACTCAGGAGAATAAACTAGCTATTCTCTATGAGGTAGTGTCAGAAGATACTAGTGAAGAAAGAACTTCTCAGCGTCGGCATGGACTGACACGAAGAGATGAACCGCATAGATACACAGAACCCAAAAAGGTAGAAAAACCGAAGCCCAAGCACCGACAGTTGGAAATTTTACCTTCTCCATCAATTTATGAGGTAAGTCCTAAAGCTACTCAAAAAGCTGCTGAGTCATCAGCTAAGTGGGAGGAACAGGATCAAGATTGTACTGACTGATTACAGGATACTAAACCCTACTTGGACGGGTAGAGATTCCCGCAATTTTCACTTTGACCAAAAAAATGGGTCTGGTGCCTCCCCCTTCTAGGGGGACTTTCAGCAACCAGCGCTTTTGATAAAGAAGCTAGACGGATATTCAAAGCTGAAGTAAAATAAGGTCAAGGAGGCAAACAGGTGTTTAATTTAACTTACGAATTCAAGCTTAAACCAACAGCAAGCCAAGTGGTTCTATTTGAAGAATGGCTAGAGCGGTGCCGGAAAGTCTACAACTATGCTTTAGCCGAAA
>JAAHGS010000206.1 GCA_010692645.1 Symploca sp. SIO2E9 | reverse complement strand
ACATCTCCTACGCCTAGGGTTGAACTCCCAACCCTTTTAATAATGATAGTATGTCTACAATCGAGGATCAACCAAACATCTAACGCGGCTTGAAAGCCTTAACGCTACATCCCACGCTTAAAAGACGTGGGATGCAGCTTACTTCTTTGTAACTTCCGTCCTAACCTCAACTTCATTTGATTGATTTCTAACTAATTAAAATTTACTATAGCGAAGGGATTTGATTCGTGAAAAAGGATATCGTATTCTCTAATACTTAAAATGAATTCTAAGGCTATTTCCTTTTGAGTCCTGAGTCCTGATTCCTTGTCCCGACACAACTTTCACATTTCATTTCGTCTCGTTATAGATGACATAACAAAATTATCCTGATTGAATAGATAGCTGTTGAAAAAGTAGTAAAAAGTGTTTCTCAATTGAATTAAAAAAACACTTTTTATACCAATTAATAGGGTCTAAATTTCTGGACTTTTATCCATCAATTAGGGTGTTAACACATGACCCTCACCATCATCGTTTCTCTTTAAATTAATGGATTGGTCTGCCACGCACCCTAGAAGTTCTCATTGCCGTCACCGGGTGAACGAAATTTTGGTTGGAATTTCAATTCTCCGCGTCTGGAGCGTCTGCTTACTCGTTCCCCCACTCTTTTTTTCGCTCACCCGCCGTCACCTTTTCTGGCGTTGGCTTCAGTTGAGTCCAATTGTCTTGACAAGTAGCTTTACAGCTAACTCTGCACGAGCGCAAATCCCTGACTCGTTGGCAGCACCTAAGCCTGAGACACCAACAGCTCAGGAACCGCCTACTTCTTCTCCACTAAAGCAACAGCAGTTTTCCTCTCTAGCAACTACTGCTCCAGAGGTAGCTCCCAATGGGATGATACAAAGCATTCCTGTGGAATGGTCTAATCAGAGCAAAAGTTTAGTCTCCAACTTGGACATCGTAAGTACGAGTTCGTTAGTTGCACAAACTCTTAATATTACTCAAAATTCTAATTCCCCACCTGTTCCTGTACAACCACAGGATGTACTTCCGAATGAGTCTTCACCTTCTCCTGATTTCCAAACACCGACTCAGCCTTCTCCAATCCAAGAAGAGCAACTACAGCAGACACCTTCTTCTGAGACTACAACTCCAGCAGAAGAACCAGAGATTTTTCCGGGTTCCATCCTCGTAGAGAAATTCGAGTTCATAGAAAATAAAATCACAGTCTTTAGTGAGCAAGAATTATCTGAAGCGATTAAGATATGCATCTCAAAAAAATCCCCAAAAAAAGAATCCCCAGAAGAAGCCCAGGCCTGTCCTTCAGAAAAATCATCGGAAGAAATTGATGAGCTATTTACTAAACAGCCCCTTTTATTGGTTAAAAATAAGACCTTTTCCTTTACTCAACTCGTCGAGATTACGTCTGAAATAGCTAAGTTCTACGCCAAACACGGATACAGAACCTCCGGTGCGACTATTGTTCTCCCAGAAAATACGCCTATTGGAGAACCTGGAGTCAGAGCAGTAATCAAAATCAATGTTATTGAAGGCAAACTAGAGGATTTAAAGGTAATACCGTGTGAAACTCCGCAATCTAACTCGGACTCGCTAAACCACTGTACAGTCACAGACAGCAGACTCAATCGAAGCTATGTGCGATCGCGCTTAGGCGTTGAGAAGTCAGAAGTCCTTAACGTTGACAAGTTACAAGAAGCCCTGCAACTGCTCCAACTCGACCCCCTCATTGAACGTGTATCTGCTACCATATCCGAAGGTTCGAGTTCGGATCAGAGTATACTACAGGTCCGCTATCGCGAAGCAGACTCCTTCCGGTCTCAGCTAGGCACTAATAATGGTCGCTCTCCGAGTGTTGGTACCTTTCAACGTCGAGTTGCGCTAACGGAAGTGAATTTACTGGGGATAGGCGATCGCCTGAGTGTTGGTTACAGCAATACAGATGGTAGTAATGGCTGGAATGCCAGCTATACTTTACCTCTTAATCCCCGCGATGGAACGCTCAGTTTTACCTACAGCCGAAGTAACAATGACGTAATCGAGCCTCCTTTTAACGATATTGATGGGGATGGTTCTCGACCAGATATTGAATCAGCGTCACGCACCTATGAGTTGACACTACGTCAGCCAATAATCCGAGATATTAAATCTCAGAAATCGGCGCGGCGGTCAACGTTTCAGGAATTAGCTTTAGGTTTGACTGCTTCTTTGCGGGAAAGTGAAACCTCTTTATTAGATATTCCCTTTCCCCTCTCGCCAGGTGCAGATGATGAGGGGTTTACTCGTGTCTTTGCGCTACGGTTTTTTCAGCAATGGACGCAGCAGAATGAGCGAGAAGTCCTTGCTCTGCGTTCTCAATTTAATTTTGGATTCGATGCCTTCGACTCCACCATCAATGAACCAATTGCCGAGACTAATGAAGTGGTTCCTGATAGTCGCTTTTTTTCCTGGCAGGGACAGGCACAGTGGCTTCGAGTTATAGCGGATGATACTTTGCTACTAGTTCGTGCTAATGCCCAACTAGCAGACCAAGCACTCGTATCTTCAGAACAGTTTGCGCTTGGTGGTTTAGGCAGTGTGCGGGGTTACCGACAGGATACCCTGCAAACCGACAACGGAATTTTTACTTCGGCAGAAGTTCAATTACCTGTCTTAGGGGTTTTTAAGGATAAGGGGGTTATCCAGATGGTTCCCTTCGTTGATTTTGGCACAGCTTGGAACAGTTCTGGGAACGATAATCCTGACCCTAATACTTTGGCATCTGTGGGTCTGGGTTTGCAATGGCGACAGGGTAACAATTTTACGGCCCGTCTTGATTGGGGCATTCCATTAATTTCTGTAGATTCGAGGGATAGAACATGGCAAGAAAACGGTTTGCATTTCTCCGTACAGTGGAATCCATTCTAAGGGGTGTGCCCTCATGGGTTGGTTGTGTCCTCCGACGAGGGGTGTATCGTCGGGTACTGGCGTTTAGTCTTCTGAGCTTGTTTCTTACAGTAGGGATGTCACCTGTTTTATCGCAAATGCCTGTAGCGAACTTGACTCTCTTAGCTCAAGATAATCCCGAATTACTGGTAAACGAGAGTAAAAAAAAGTACGAGAATGGAGAGTTTTCACAGGCTGTTCAACTCTTGCAACGAGCAGCAGAATTGTTTGAAGCTCAAGGTCAATCGCGCAATCAGGCTATTACATTGGTTAACCTAGGTCGGATGCAGTCGGAACTAGGACAACAATATCAAGCCTGTGAAACACTAAGACAAGCCCTAGGATTATCCTCTGATGTTTGTGAGGATAAAGACTTACCGAAAAAAGAGCCACGAGAGTGGGTAAGCGAACCTCTCAAAAAACAGGACTTAGTTCAAGTTAATAGCTTACGCCTCTTTGGTGATGTTTTACGGGCGATCGGTAGGTTAGAAGAATCACAACAGATTTTGGAGTTCGTTGAGACGCTCGTTGAGAAGCCGCCATTCTCCGAGCAAGCTGAAGTTAGGGGAGCTGTTCTTTTGAGTTTAGGCAATACTTTCCTCGCTAAGGGAAACTTGGAGCGAGACCGACAAGCTCCTATCCAATATGAGTATGAATATTTGCCCTGGCATGTTGAAAAGACTACAGATAAGAGTGAGAGTTATGAGAAGGCTGAAATCCAGTATAAATGTGTGGTGACGAATTGCACTACTCTTCAAACTGTTGATAAAGCTTATGAGCAGGTAGTGATGAGTAAGCCATCCTTATCAGTTACAGGAATTAAAGCACAGCTCAATCTCTTGAGCTTGTTCTTGGAAACTGGTCAATTGCAAGCTGCCCAAGAATTATCCAATGTGATCGATCTTTCCAATTTGCCTGTAAGCAGAACTAAAATCTACGCCGAAATTAAGCTTGCTAAAAACCTGACTTATCTAGAAGCTCACAAAGATAAAGGTGTACCCTTGTGGGGCAATATTACTAAGCAGATAGAAACAGCTATTGAAGAAGCCGAAACACTCAAAGATAAGCGTGCCGAGTCTTATGCTCGTGGTAATCTGGGCGGATTATATGAGTATTTGGGTAAGCATCAACACCAGATAGCTCCCTCAAACTGGAAACAAGGGGCTCAGCGACTGACTCAAGAGGCTCTGTATTTAGCTCAACCATCCGAGTCACCTGACATTGCTTATCAGTGGCAGTGGCAGTTAGGGCGTTTGCTTGAGGCTGAGGGTAAGAGCAAGAGGAAGGAAGCGATCGCATATTATGAAGCTGCTGTAAAAACCCTTGAATCTGTTCGCGGTGACTTGCTTACTATAAATTCAGACGTGCAGTTTTCTTTTAGGGATAATGTAGAACCTCTTTACCGGGAACTAGTCGCTTTGCTCTTGCCAATTGAAGAAAAGCAACCTAAGCAAGATAAGCTAAAAAAATCTCTTTACTATGTTGACTCTCTTCAATTAGCAGAATTGCAAAATTTTCTCCGGTGCGACCCACAAGGGTATGTTGAGACTGTACAGACCAATCAGAGCGATGATCGGGACGATCCGATAGAAGCGTTGATTCAGCGAATTAATCAAATTCTTGACAATTATCCTACCAAAGCAAAAGCGGCATTTATCTACCCGATTATTTTAGAAAACCAGGTATTATCTATACTAAAATTACCAGGTCAAAAAAAAGAGTTTATTCCGCATATAAATCGAATAAATAAAGATGAATTAAATGGAATATTAGAAGAAGCAAAAAACGCAATAAAAAAGTATAAAGCTCGCCCTTCTAAATTAGAACAAGAAGAGTACCAAAAGATTTTTAGTTATTTGTATCAATTGCTAATTGGAGAACTTGAAACAACTTTGAAGCAAGAAAAAATAAAAAACTTGATCTTAGTTCCAGATAGCTCATTTCGGACAATTCCAATGTCTGCTCTATTCGATGGTAAACAGTTTATGGTTGAAAAGGATTATAGCACAAGTGTAGTTTCTAGTGTTCAACTGCTCAAGTCTAAACCAAAGTATTCAGACCTCGATCCAACTCAATTAAATGTCTTACTTGCAGGAGCAATTAAAGAGCGTATCGGCTATACTTCTATTAAACAATCAGTTGAAGAGCAGATCGAATCAGTTAAGAATATTTTGACTAAAGCTAAAGTAATTGATCAGGGAAAATTAACAAAAGCGATATTCAAAAAAGAGCTTAATAACTCTTTTTATGAGATCATTCATCTAGTAGCTCACGGTCAGTTTAGTTCTAATCCTGAAGAAGCATATATCTTAACTGATGAAGATCATAACGATAAAAATAAAAATAGCTATTTTCTTAAAATCAATGAATTGGGAGATTTGATAAAACATAGAAACATAAGAAAGTCTATTGAATTACTTTTCCTCAGTGCTTGCAATGCGGCAGAAGGAGATAACAGGGCGGTTTTAGGAATTGCTGGTGTGGCAGTAAGATCTGGGGCAAAAGGGACAATAGCTCCACTATGGAAAGTAGACCAAGAATCTTCTAATCTTCTTGTAGAAGAATTCTATGATAATTTAATCAATCAAAAATTAAGTAAAACTGAAGCGCTGCGCCGTGCCCAAAACACTCTCAGAAAAAAACGCGAATATAAGAGTCCATATCACTGGGCACCATTTATTCTTGTAGGAAATTAGACAAGATTGAAATCAGTTACCTAAATTTTGACACTCTTGAAGAATAGTATAAACGTACTTTTCAGCAGAACTTGCCAAACCAACATACTCAGACTGTAATAATTCAATTATTCGATCCTTAGCTTTTTGAGAATCCCTAGGACAAAGTTCATTAATTAACGTGCTTATGGTTTCATTCCACAAACCATCTTTTGCATAACGGATAGCTTTTTGCTCTGCTCCTGCATTTTCTGAAGACTCGAATTCGGTTCTTGCCTGTACTCTTGCAACATACCCATCGACATAAATATCGGAGTCTCTTTCTCTTTCGTCGCAAATAATCGTGAAGCTCCAATAATAATTTTTATTAAATTTTAGTCCTTTGTTTTGTGGTAGTTGAATCCGAACAATGCCTCCTGGTGAGGTTGTGAACAGTTCAATTTTATTATCTTCATAAACAATTTCTGCTGTTTCATCAAACATCAGCTTAAAGTGAGCAGAGAGTTTAGAATCAGATAAGTAAGGAACATAAAACCAGAAGGTTGGATATTGCTCTCCAGTCATCGCTCGAAAAGATTTTTGTCCTTGACCAGGAACAAAGGCAGTAAGATTTGGATTTTGATGTAAGCATTTTTTTGGTCCAAAATCTCCTGCTGCTTTCTGTCTTCCACTATATTCTTCATCTTCACCTCTCGCCCTTGGTTGAAAAATCAAACTTTGTTGACTATACAGAATAAAATTTATTTTTTTTTCAAAGGTTTTATTGTCAATCATTGAATCTATATCTATCGCAGGATTGGCTGAAATTATTTCAAAATAAATCTCAGTGACAAGTCTTACAAAAAAGATAAATAAATTTAATATTATTTTCATTTTCAATTCACGAAGATTGTATTTTAATGTTTGCTTAGTGATTTTAATGGTGCAATTATAGCTTTTAAAAAACTAGTCATTATAGGTATTAATAAAGCTAATCTTGAAGGAACAAGTGGTATCCATACCCCTTGCTTCAAACAGTACCAGCATAGTCCGTGCAGAATGATAAAGGTGACTACTCCAGAAAAAACGAGAGTTAGTAAGGATTGAAATTGACGCGATCTTTTTAAGTGAAATGTCCAGGCGATGGCTCCCCCTGTGAATGACCAACACCATATCCACAAAGCATCACCCCACCAAGGCCAATTCCATATCAATGGTCGTTTATTCTCCACTGCATCGATTATTTGGCTTACTATCTGAGCAT
This sequence comes from Symploca sp. SIO2E9, assembly GCA_010692645.1. Taxonomy (GTDB): domain Bacteria; phylum Cyanobacteriota; class Cyanobacteriia; order Cyanobacteriales; family Coleofasciculaceae; genus SIO3C6. The sequence goes on along the minus strand of JAAHGS010000206.1, from coordinate 4,863 downwards.
GAACAAGTACTCCTGGCAATTTTTCATAATGTTCGGTAGTGTAAGGCGTTTTGTACTTATCATTGACTGAGTCAGTACGACCAATTAAGACAATCTTGTTTTTGGCTTCCTGAGCTATTTCCGGATTATCGAGAAGATTTTTAACAGAAATAATTTTGGCTATGTCTTCATGTTCTGAGTAAGGGCGATAATTAATGACTATCTGGAAGGTTTTATGCAACTTTAGATCTTTATGGTAGCCACCAGAATGAGGGTTAAAGGGTGGCAATCTAACTTCACCAAGCTTTAGGAAATCATCCTCTGGTCGATCTTGACGTGTGATGCCTTTTTTTTGTAAATAACTAAGTGCTAATCGAAGGCTAAAAGATGGCACGTTATTAATTTTTTTACAAAACTTTTTATCTTTCACTCTCCTCAACATCAAATGGCGGCGGATAACGTCATCTTCATCTAGCAAAACACTAGCAAAACCAATATTTTTTTTATGTGAAGATTGAGGAGCTGCAATCTCCCGTTCATCAAATTCAGACGGAGGATTGCATACAGTAACAAGGTCGCCCTGTTTGAGACTAGCCTCTAAATTTGGATATTTTCTTCCATCTACATCCCCTGGGCGAAAAAGATCTAAGCCAATCACTCGTGGTTGATGCTTTTCCAGTATCCCCACGAGTCGATCTAGTGTACGATCTGACAGTGATCGCAACGTTCTATCTGTCTCGTTATCAGGCTGTTTTAGATGATTAATATCCTCTTGGGTTATGCTAACAACTACAAGCCTTTTGTCTCGTCCTATAATCGGTTGTTGCCGCATTAAAAGGTCAAAAGCCTGTAGTTCTAATGTTTGTAGTTTTCCTTGCCATCGCATTCCAATAACCAAGCCTGTTGTTAAGGCTGATATTAATAGGCTTGTGAGAATCTTTTCCCAGAGACTACGCCTGCTAGCTTCTGCTGGTTCTTCCGGCGGGCTTATCGTGTTTTGTGGAAACCCTACATTCCCTCCGCTAGTTTGCGGCGTAGCCACTCAAAAATTGAGAGTTTGGTTTTGAATAGTATTTCCTTGAAAGACAGCCTTAATTTCCTCTGCCAACCTTGTAAAATTTTGAACAGTTGGTGACTGAGAATTAACCTTATTTTCCATAGATTGAATCGTTTGAGTCAGCTTAGGGTTCGGGTCTGCCTTAGCTTCTTCTGCCAATTCATTAACCACTTTAGCAACCTCAGGATCTTTCTCAGCTGCTGCTTCTATCTCTCCAGCAACAACTGTATCTAGTTGTGCTTCCCCAGCATCTAGCGGTCGTTGCTCCACTCGCATGATTGCAGCATCAACTTTAGGAAATCTTTCCTTAATCAGAGCCATAAATTTTCCTGCTTTCTCAAGCACCTTCTCACCTAACTTTTCACCAGTTTTCTCAAAGGCTTTAGTTACAATCAAAGTCACAATCGCCGTAGCCGTTAATCCTACAGGTTCCATCAAAAGTTCCTCAAATTTACTGAGTAGATGCTCGTTACCCTAATCTGATTAACTCTGAACCAATCGCTGAACAGAGCGTTTGCATCAGCTCTAGACAATATTTGACTAGCAAATCCTTCCTACAGTGTCTAACTTCAGCTGCAATAGCTGAAAACTCAGAATCTCAGAACTCAAGAGTGTTTTGGCTTGTCTCGATAATCGTAGATACTCCCTACACCTTTCACTGTAGGCTCGCCACCCCTTGTTTCCCATTGATTAGAGTATAACCTAGTTCTAGAAAATTGTTCAATGCATTATCAACCCTTCTCAGTTGAAGTTAATCGTTCTACTTCCAGACGCTTGGATATATACGAGAAAAGACCATAAAGTATCAGACTTGCTCCTAACATTGCCGAGAACTCTTCAACAGCAGCCCTTAGTTTTTCTATGAAGAAGGGTATTAATTCGTCCCGTTCAAATATCTGACTGAGTCTAGACTGTAAAAATTCATCTTTGAGAATCTCTAAGCCTATGTCTCCAATAACAAACACTCCCAAACCTATTGCCACTAATAACATGGCTCTGCGATAAATACGCCAGAGCGCAATACAGTCTCGATAAAACACAAAGGGAGTAACTAAAGCAATACCTAGATATATCGGTTTCCAAGAACGATGATCTTCTGTAGGCAGTAGGTAATGAATTTTCAAAGCCTCATCAGCACAGGCATAGAAAAACAGTAAAGCCACAGTGAGCATAAAAATTTGAGAGGGGGGCTCAGAAGAATGGCGTCCACAAATAAAAAAAACTAGTGATATCAAGCCAATTATAAATAGTTGTGAGGCTTGAAAAAACGAAGGAATTGTATCTTTATTATCCAGATCGAAAAGGTCAAAAGGTCTCTCGATCAAAACTATCCCAGCGAGATAAACAATCACCAGAAATATTTCTAAAACTATTAAAGTAAACAATAGCCAATTACTGGCTTCATTAAGAGCTTTTGGATTTAAATTCATGGATATATCTAGTTGTCTATTGCTTCTGTAGCACTCAATACATAATCATAATTAAGTGCTATTTATTTAAATTTAATGGATGGAAATAATTGTATATTTCTGCTGCTAAACGCTGTCCAATTCCAGCCACCTCAGTTAGTTGTTTAACTGACGCTTCTCGAATATAATCAATAGAGTTAAAATGTGCCAACAGTTGTTTTTGTCGGTGAAAACCAAGACCTGGAATTTCATCTAAACGAGAATGACGTAGCTTGTCACTCCTTTGTTGGCGGTGGAAACTCACAGCAAATCGGTGCGCCTCATCCCGCAGACGCCTCAACAACTGCACTCCTGGTTGTTCAGCATCAGTTGACAGCGGCAAAGACTCACCAGGTAGAAAAATTTCCTCCCGCTGCTTAGCTAAACTCACAACAGGCAACTCTTCAAGTAAATTCATCTCTCTCAAAACAGCAACAACTGCTGACAACTGCCCCTTACCACCATCAATCATTACCAAATCAGGCCAATCAGATTGATTTGAGATTGGAGGCACAAGTAATTGAGAACCAACTTCTCCCCCTCTCCCCCTCTCCCCCTCTCCCCCTCTTCCTCCTTCCCCCTCATACTTGCGGAAGCGACGGCGGATAACTTCAGCGAGACTAGCAAAGTCATCGGAGTGACCTACAGTTACTTTAGGATTCTTAATCTTGTAGTGGCGATAATGTTGTTTAGCTGGTGTTCCATCAATAAACACTACCTGAGATGCTACGGCATTGGCTCCCTGAATATGGGAAATATCGTAACCTTCAATACGGCGTGGCATCTCTGGTAAATCGAGAATGCTACTTAAATCTTGCATTGCCTGAAAGTTACTCTGGGCAAAGCGTTGGGTACGTTCTAGTTCATAATTGGCATTGCGCTGCACCATTTCAATCAGTTCGGCTTTGGCTTGTCGCACGGGAGTAACTATGCGTACCTTAATTTTTTTACGTTGACTCAAATATTGAGCTAGCATTTCCTCCTCTGGCAACTCGTGCTGCACCAAAATCTCCGCCGGAATTTCCATTGATTCAGCGGCTTGGTAATGTTCCTCTAGTACCCGTTGTAGAATTGCTCCAGGCGTACCCGATTGGGCGTCGGCAAAAAAACCCAAACGCCCTACTAAATGTCCAGCACGAATCTGGAACAGTTGAATGCAGGCATGTTGGTTGTCAGCTGCTAGGGCGATCGCATCTCGCGAGACGGTATCATCAGGCAAGGACACTTTTTGGTCAGCATTGAGAGACTCAATTCCAGCAATTTGGTCTCTGATGCGAGCCGCCTGCTCAAAGTTCAGGGATTCAGCAGCTTGCTCCATATTACCCCTGAGCAACTCAATTAATTCGCCAGCACGTCCCTGGAAAACCATGGCAATTTTTTGCATTGTCTGGCGATAGTCTTCTGGTTCAATTAGTCGCTGACAAACGCCGGGGCAACGCCCTAAATCATAGTTGAGACAGGGACGATTTTTAAACAGAGGTTGAGGGCGTTGACGCACTGGGAAGACGCGCTTGACTAGATGTAAACTGCGGCGCAAGGCTCCTGCATCGACAAAAGGGCCGTAATATCGATCATTTTGTTTCCCTTTTCGCCGCTTGCGAGTAATAAAGATGCGAGGATAATCTTCTGACCAAGTAATACAAATATATGGGTACTTCTTGTCATCCTTGAGCAAGACATTGAAGTAGGGTTGGTGTTGTTTGACAAGATTTGCTTCTAATGCCAGAGCTTCAGCTTCAGTGTCGGTGACAATAAATTCAATCTCCACAACTTGGCGCACCATCATCGCTATGCGCTCACTCAGCTGCTGCGATTGACGAAAATAGGAACGAACTCGCGATCGCAGTTTCTTAGATTTGCCAATATAGAGGATATGATCATTATGATCTCGCATCAAGTAAACTCCCGGTTCAGTGGGAATCTCTTGGAGACGACTTTCGAGACGTTGTGAGTCTTTGACTAGAGGTAGAGTTTTAGCAGAGTTGACCACGAAATTTTAGTTTGTCTGGTGATAAGCACCGCGCTATACCTGTAGGGTTAGCATCGGGAGTATGTCACTTAACTACTAATTTATACAAAAATCTTTCCACACCTCTGTTATAGCAACGGACATGTCGGTTAGGACATCGTATTTTGATTTAAAGGGAACAGGGAACAAAAAACAACAGGTAACAAGGAAGTGTCCTAACAGCTGTGGCAACTGCTATATCTCTCTTTCTCTCTCTCTTGCAAGAACTCCAAGAAATAAATTATTCCAATTAACAAGATAAACACTAAGGTAAAAATTCATCTCCCCATCTCCCCCTCTACCCATCTCCCCCTCTCCCCATCTCCCCATCTCCCCCTCTCCCCATCTCCCCCTCTCCCCATCTCCCCATC
>JAAHGS010000205.1:4835-11782 GCA_010692645.1 Symploca sp. SIO2E9 | reverse complement strand
TCCAATCGATGATTGTCTCAGAAACTGTATGTGCAGCCTTCTCTCGTGCTGTACCTCGTAATCGTTTACAACAGAGAATTGATGCCCTCTTGGCAGAACCAAAGTCTCCTATTGAGTCAAATTCTTGGGCTTGGAGTTGGGTAATTTTAACCTTGCTACCTCTAGTAAGTGTACCGTTTCATAACTGACCTTGGTTATTTACTCATTTTGACTAAACTTGCTATATAGTCATAAGAGTTAAATCTGCAATTTTCCGGTGATGAAACAGTTAAAGAAGTTATTTAGTCTAGGTTTGCTGCTATTAGCTATCAGTATTGCTAGTCCAGCTTGGGCTGAGATGGTAGATATCACTTTGCTACAGTTCAACGATGTCTATGAAATTGAACCGGTTTCTGGCGGAGAAAGTGGAGGATTGGCTCGTGTTGCTACCTTGCGGCGGCAACTAAAGAAGCAGAATCCCCGCACTTATACCATACTTTCTGGTGACTGTTTTAGTCCTTCAGCTTTAGGAACTGCCGAAGTTAATGGCGAACCCTTGGCAGGAGAGCAAATGGTGGCTGTTCTCAATACCATGGGGTTAGACTTTGCTACCTTCGGTAATCATGAATTTGACCTCAAAGAGAACCAATTCCTAGAGAGACTCAAGGAATCACGCTTCACCTGGTTTTCTAGTAATGTTTATGATGCTGATGAACAACCTTTTCCTGGTGTGCCTAAATCTCAGATTATTAATGTTAGAGGCAATGAAGGGACACTAGTACGGGTAGGATTAATTGGTCTGACCCTAGATAGTAATCCAGTAGATTATGTTATTTACCATGATCCTATTGAAGAAGCACGTCAACAGGTACAGGCTCTTAAAGATAAGGTAGATATTCTGGTAGCAGTGACTCACCTTGCCCTTCCTCAAGACCAAGAATTAGCTGAAACAGTACCGGAAATTGATTTAATTCTAGGTGGTCATGAGCATGAAAATATCCAGCAATGGCGAGGGGGCGACTTTACTCCTCTATTCAAAGCCGACGCCAATGTTAGGACAGTTTATATTCATGACTTGCAATACGATACCAACACTGGTCAACTAGAAGTTGAATCCCACCTACAGCTGGTGACTGATAAAATTCCTTCTGATCCTCGCACAACTAGAGTTGTTTATAAGTGGGTAAAACGAGGTAATAGAGCATTCGAGGAAAAAGGCTTTGAGCCGGGGCAAGTTGTAGGTATAACTCCTGTACCTCTCGATGGCTTAGAGGCGAGTGTGCGCAATTATCCCACCACCTTGACTAAGTTAATTGCTGAGGCTATGTTACAGGACGTGGATGCTGCCGATTTGTCGGTCTATAATAGCGGTTCGATTCGGATTGATGATGTTATTCCTCCAGGACCGATTACCCAGTATGATGTAATTCGCATCCTGCCTTTTGGGGGAAACACTTTATACGTCAAGATGAAGGGCAGCCTGGTTAAGCAAGTATTAGATCAGGGTATAGCTAACCAAGGTAGCGGTGGTTATCTCCTGACTGGTAATGTCAGTTTGAATTCAGAAAATAATAGCTGGATGATTAATGGTCAAGCCTTAGATCCTAATCTTTCCTACCCTGTAGCTATTAATGATTTTTTACTAACGGGTAAAGAAATCGGCTTAGATTTCTTGACTTTTGATAATCCTGATGTGGAGCTGATTGCCGAAAAGGGAGATATTCGTTTCGCTGTGATTGATCTAATACGTGAGGAGTCTTCACAAGGTTAATGAGCCAGAAAGAGCTAATTTTAAATAGAGAAAAGAAGGCTACAAGTAGTCTGGGAGGGAGTAATAAGTAATAAGTAATAAGTGGGAGGTGACAGAATCAAAAAGTAGAAATTGGTTGTTGGCTAGATACTGTTCCTCAATACCTGTTCAACCGTCAGTTCTAAAGGAGATATTCCTCAAGTGTCAATCGCTGTGTAGTAGTGGTCATAGTTTGCTAGGACAAAGGTGTGTTTCTAGTCTAGTTGTCAGGGCGCACATCGGTGTGCCCCTACATTCAGCGCCTGGTGGATGTCATGCCTAGAATTTTGATTTCGTCTCCTTTGCGCAAAATTTTTCCTACTTCCGATGGCGATACTTTGGTATTGACACTCAAGCGATAAAAATGATTAAAGTACTCCCGATTTACCCAGGAAGGTAGAGTTTCTTGGCGCTTAGCACTAAATATCTTTTGAAAGTTGGGATAAGTAATTCCTGTAAGTGAGTCTCTGGTGGGAACAACACAACGCTGACAGGGGTAAATTCCTTCTAAGATTACTTCTCCCACCTGAAATTGAATGCAATCGCCTGCTTGGGCAAATAATTGGTCCTCCCAAAAGGCCTCAACTCCGCCAATCTCTAAATTAGCCCGCAGGCGAAGTCTTATTTCTTCTGCACTTAATTCAGGAAACCAGGATGCTACGGCTTCGAGGGTTGCCGTACTAATTACAGTTGGTCCGCTTGCTTTGGTATCGTCGGGAAAGCCAGTTATAGTATTCTGTAGAAACTTGACCGGAAAGTCAAAATAATCACTTAACCATGATTCTAAAGCCGTTTGTTCTTGCTCAATCTGAAATGTGACCTTTTGTTCAGTTCCTTGCACCTTGAGGCAAAGAGTTCCCAAATCGGTATTAAATGATGAGCGCAGTAAGTGGATTTTGGGGTTGCGCTTGCCATTTACAAATAATCCTTTGTGATCAATTAGCGCCCACTCTCGATCATGCTCTAAAGCTCCACTTTCGAGAATAGTAGCTTGCGGGGCAGCTATCCTATCTAAGGATTTAATTGGGTAAATGAAAATATTGGCAAGGTGAGGAAAGGTCATAAAATAAAGAAAATATTAAAATAAATTAAGTGGGCGTTGGCAAGTAACCTCGCTCATCAATATATGATCTGATGAGAACTCCAAACGCACATTCAAGTTATTACGCTGCTCAAACCCAGTCAGCACAGGGTTTAAGTAAACAGCTGCCCTGCAAACCACTCTTAATAGAAAAGGGTTCTCAAGGGAAAAAGCACAAACCAACATTTTCCCTGTTGTTGCTTACCTGCGTTATTTTACCTCTACCTTATGTGAATGGATGTGAGGTCATTAAGCAAACTGAAGCCTCAGCTCAAACTAGTACTCCTCCTAGGCAACCAGAGCAAGGCCCTATTCCAGTAGATGTTGCGATCGCTCAGACAGGAGTACTAACTGAACCTTTAGAATATATAGGTCACACTAGACCTATCAGGGAAGTTTCTTTGCGTGCCCAAGCTGAGGGGCGATTGCTAAAACTAAACGCAGATGTTGGCGATTCGGTGAGGCAGGGACAGATTTTAGCGCAATTAGATGATACCTTGCTCGTGACTGCTCTTAAGCAAGCGCAGGCGGAACTAGCGGCGTTAAACTCAGAAGTTTCTAGGCTCCAGGCGCAAGTGGAAAATGCTAGGATCAGATCACAACAGGCGCGATTAGAACTTCAGCAGGCAGATACTGAAGCGTCACGACTCTCTGGACTATCGAAAACGGGTGCCATCTCTGAGCAACAGGAACAATTAGCTCAGACTGCTGCTGCCACTGCACAACAGAGCTTGTTATCAGCACTCAAGCAAATTAGCACAGAAGAGCAGGCAGTAGCTGCAGCTCAAGATAGGGTGAGGGCGCAACAAGCGGTTGTCGCTCAAAATCAGGAGCGCAAGTCATACGCTTTACTGGCTTCTCCCATTACTGGCGTTGTCTTGGAAAGGGTGACAGAACCAGGAAACTTGGTTCCCCCTGGTAGTGAAGTGCTGACATTGGGGGATTTTAAGAGCGTCAAGGTGGAGTTAGGGGTATCGGATCGAGAATTAGCCAAGATTCGGATAGGGCAGTCTGTAACTGTGCGTTTAGATGCTTTTGCTAGTAAGTCTGTCTTGGGAAAAGTGACTCGTATTTCCCCGGCAGCGAATCAGGAGGCTCTACAGGTGCCGATCGAGGTAACGATTCCTAATAGTAATGGTCGCATTGGTAGTGGGCTCTTAGCAAGGGTGAGTTTTGAACCGGATATGTCTAAGCGAGTTATTGTGCCGGAAGCGGCGCTGAAAGCAGGGAAGAAGAGGGGGAGACGCGGAGACGCGGAGACGCGGAGACGCGGAGACAGGGAGAGGGGGAGACAGGGAGAGGGGGAGACAGGGAGAGGGGGAGACAGGGAGAGGGGGGGAAGTTCATTCTCAGTTAGTAATTCCCCCAATCCTAAATTTGAGCAAGCAACAGTATTTGTGGTTGAAGGAGAAGGTGAGCAAGCTAAAGTGGAGGCTCGCTCGATAGAAGTGGGTGAGTATGCTAATGGTAAAGTGGAGATTATTTCGGGGTTGCAGCCAGGTGAAAAGTTTGTAGCGAGGAGTGGTAAGTCTTTGCAGGATGGGGAGGCTGTGCGGTTGAGTGTTTTGTCTCAATAGGTTTTGGGAAGTAATAAGTAATAAGTAATAAGTAATAAGTAATAAGTAATAGAACTATAGCTGCATTATTTGCTCAACCGTTAGTTCTAATTCTACTTCTTAATATTGTCGCAGAACTCGCGGTCTCTTTTACAATTTTACCTAACCACCAGGAGATCAACAATTCTGATGAATGCAGGACTTATGCAAAAAACGTCTATGGAATAACTTTCTGGGAAAGTGTACTTTAAGATTTAAGGTTTCAGACATCGCCAAGCAATGAACAGAGAAGACAGAGCGATCGCAACATACAATAAGCCTGAAGTAATCTGGCTTGGATAAGAAGACCAGAGAAAGAAAAGGACAAATAAAAGCGCGATCGCACTAAACAACCACACTCCCATTCTGCCTCGAATAAAGGATATCCACCGCCTGCGAATTAAAAGGCTCAATACTAGTGTCTGAGCGATGGATGCAACCATTAAGGGAAAGGCTAATATGCCCAAAAACAAGTACCAATTCTCCAATGGCATCATTAGCTCTGGATTAAGAATACTGTAGATGAAGTAACTAATCCAGTAGGCAGTTCCTGCCAATATTAAGATTCCGATTAAGATTATTACTCCCACAGTAATTTTTTGAATAGGATTTGCTATAGGCATAGTCTTATGAAATGAAGATAATTATGAGTAATCAATGATGAACTCTTTGCTGGTTAGTTTGGCTGATTATGCTCTCCCAATGTTGGAACCAGATTTGACTTAGAAATTGGTGATGTTGACTATTATATTGCTTTTCGTGCTTTTGGAAGTCTTCGCTGATTTGGGTTAAGCAGTTAAGTAATTCCAGCAAACTTGAGCATTTCTGAATTTGATGGGCAGTAGCAATTAGCCACTGTCTTAGTTTTCGATAGCTGATAAATTGCCCGCCGACATCGCGACGGTGGACAAATACTATATATTTCCAAAATTCGACACGCACAATTTCCTGCTCGGGAATATTGAGAAATTGGGCAATTTCACTGACACTGATGCGGAAGTTTTTAGAGGGTTGGAGGCGATTAAATAGAGTAGTCATAGGAGATGGGGAGAGGGGGAGAGGGGGAGATGGAGACGCGGTGACGCGGTGACGCGGTGACGCGGAGAAAGGAGGAAGAAGAGAATAGAATGAACAATAAACAAGCAATAAGCAATAAATGTTCTTATCTTCACTTATTACTTATTACTTATTACTTATTACTTATCTTTCGGTAAATCCCAAATCACTTCAAACTTGGCCTCAGGTACATTCTTACGCCACCAGTCAAGGTGTCCCTCAGCATCTGATTTAGTGCGGAAGCGATCAATAATTGACCATTGCAATTTGTTGTGCAATAGACGAGCTATCGCCCAAGGCCTCAGTCTGTCTCGGTACGTCATAATAGGTTTGTATCCTTTTGGTAAAGGGGATCCAGAGCCAGCCTGGAAGTGGTCAACTGTGTCAGGCTGGCTTTTTTTCTGGGTCACTATGGCAACAATATTATCCTACTACATTAAATTTATTGGTACAAGTTTTTTTTAGACAAAAAATTTTATTGTAACATTTGTTAATCAAGGCTTTGTAGGAGCAAGATAATATAGTGCCTCGACAGTTATCAGTAAGCTACTTCTCCCGCCCGGAAATCAATTTCCGGCTAACAGCACAAGTCCATTAAAATGGACTGAAACTTATGTATAGTAAAGATTTAGTCCTCTTGGAGAGGACTTAGGCTATAAGGCTGGGGTTTGAACCCCAGGCGGGTGAATAGATTGGTGCAAAATCTGAAATTAACCCCTCCCCTGCCAGGAGAGGGAGATGGGAAGACAGGTCGACGCGGAGAATGAAATGAACAATTAACAAGCAATAAGCAATAAACGTTCTTATCTTCACTTATTACTTATTACTTATTACTTATTACTTATTAATACCGTCGCAGAGATTTTTATCGCTTTCTAGAGCGTTGTACTTGAGATAATCACCTACCCAATCACAAGCATCCCCCATGAGTGAATCTAGAGTAAAATCTTCTAAATTCCACAGTTTGACAGTATTATCCCAACTAGCAGAAGCAATAGTCTTGCCGTCGGGGCTAAAGGCGACGCTGTAGACCCAATCTTTATGCCCTTTGAGGGTTTGTAGCAAGTCCCCTTCTCGGTTCCAGAGTTTGACAGTTTTATCGCTACTAGCAGAAGCAATAGTCTTGCCGTCGGGGCTAAAAGCGACGCTGATGAACGCTTCTTCATGCCCTTTGAGGGTTTGTAGCAAGTCCCCTTCTCGGTTCCAGAGTTTGACAGTTTTATCGCTACTAGCAGAAGCAATAGTCTTGCCGTCGGGGCTAAAAGCGACGCTGATGAACGCTTCTTCATGCCCTTTGAGGGTTTGTAGCAAGTCCCCTTCTCGGTTCCAGAGTTTGACAGTATTATCGCTACTAGCAGAAGCAATAGTCTTGCCGTCGGGGCTAAAGGCGACGCTGTTGAACGCTTCTTCATGCCCTTTGAGGGTTTGTAGCAAGTCCCCTTCTCGG
>JAAHGS010000205.1:0-4735 GCA_010692645.1 Symploca sp. SIO2E9 | reverse complement strand
TCGGTTCCAGAGTTTGACAGTATTATCGCTACTAGCAGAAGCAATAGTCTTGCCGTCGGGGCTAAAGGCGACGCTGTTGAACGCTTCTTCATGCCCTTTGAGGGTTTGTAGCAAGTCCCCTTCTCGGTTCCAGAGTTTGACAGTATTATCGCTACTAGCAGAAGCAATAGTCTTGCCGTCGGGGCTAAAGGCGACGCTGTTGACCACATTTTCATGCCCTTTGAGGGTTTGTAGCAACTCCCCTTGTCGGTTCCAGAGTTTGACAGTATTATCGCTACTAGCAGAAGCAATAGTCTTGCCGTCTCCACTAAAGGCGACGCTGTTGACCACATTTTCATGCCCTTTGAGGGTTTGTAGCAACTCCCCTTGTCGGTTCCAGAGTTTGACAGTATTATCGCTACTAGCAGAAGCAATAGTCTTGCCGTCGGGGCTAAAGGCGACGCTGTTGAACGCTTCTTCATGCCCTTTGAGGGTTTGTAGCAAGTCCCCTTCTCGGTTCCAGAGTTTGACAGTATTATCGCTACTAGCAGAAGCAATAGTCTTGCCGTCGGGGCTAAAGGCGACGCTGTTGACCACATTTTCATGCCCTTTGAGGGTTTGTAGCAACTCCCCTTGTCGGTTCCAGAGTTTGACAGTATTATCGCTACTAGCAGAAGCAATAGTCTTGCCGTCTCCACTAAAGGCGACGCTGTTGACCACATTTTCATGCCCTTTGAGGGTTTGTAGCAACTCCCCTTGTCGGTTCCAGAGTTTGACAGTATTATCGCTACTAGCAGAAGCAATAGTCTTGCCGTCGGGGCTAAAGGCGACGCTGTAGACCCAATGTTCATGCCCTTTGAGGGTTTGTAGCAAGTCCCCTTCTCGGTTCCAGAGTTTGACAGTATTATCGCTACTAGCAGAAGCAATAGTCTTGCCGTCGGGGCTAAAGGCGACGCTGTAGACCCAATCTTTATGCCCTTTGAGGGTTTGTAGCAACTCCCCTTCTCGGTTCCAGAGTTTGAGTGTTTTATCCCAACTAGCAGAAGCAATAGTCTTGCCGTCGGGGCTAAAGGCGACGCTGTTGACCATATCTTCATGCCCTTTGAGGGTTTGTAGCAACTCCCCTTCTCGGTTCCAGAGTTTGACAGTTTTATCCCCACTAGCAGAAGCAATAGTCTTGCCGTCGGGGCTAAAGGCGACGCTGTAGACCACATTTTCATGCCCAATTAACCGATTGAGCTCTTTAAATCCTTCTCTATAAACTTCCGCCTGCAAAGTTGTCAAAATTGGCTCTTTAAGTTCTGGTTTGACTGTATTCAAATTCCAATTTTTCAGTAGCCCTCCTGCTCTGATGCATTCAACTACAGCGTCAAACTCTTGATTGGACTTAGCCAGTAGCAAGGAAAATCGATTCAAAGCATTAATTTGACCTTCCCTGGCTTGTATTGCTCGTTTCCACAAACTTAAAGTAGATATGCTAAAGCCAACAGCAGCTACCAATGCCGTACTAACAGCAACAAGAAATACCTTTTGTAGTTTAGCATTTTTTTTCTCTAGTGCTAGTCGTACTTCAGCTTCTTTCCTCTGTTCCTCGGCCTTTTCACTTGCCTCAATAAACTCCTTCTGCAAAGGATTCGCCGTAGGCTGTTTCCTTTCTTGCTCCGTTTCCTCTAACCAATTTTGAGCAATTAAAAACTCACTACCCCGCAACAGTAAATCAGCATTTTTACCTTTTTGCCCCCACTCCAATGCCCTCTGTAACCATTTACTATGACTGCGCAGATGTCCCCTATCCGTATCTAGGGTTCTTACCAACTGATGGAAATTAGCATTAAAATCTCTATTATGCTTATTAAAATCAATCCACTGTACCTTGGCTAATTGAGGATGTAAATCTGCCGTCTCTACCTGCCGATGCAGCACCGTCACAAAGCGTTTATTTAAACTAGCTGCATACTCCACCTCATCAGCACAATAGGGGGAATTCACAGAACGAGGTGAAATAATAAATAAAAAATTATCACAAACTTTGATACCTTGATAAATCTCCTGTTGAAAATCACTGCCCGAGGCAATACTTTCCTGGTCAAACCAAGTGGTCTTACCTTGAAGTTGTAATTCCTCATTGAGCTTTCTTGCCAAATCCGAATCGGCACGGGAATAGGAAATAAAAACATCGAGGGACTCTAAGGGCGGTTGCCGCAGACTTTGAGTAATGAATTCTTCCTGTAAACTTGTGGGTGGATGTTGTCTTCTTTTCTTCGCCACCTTCAACCAAGTTTCAGCACTGCGCAGGTTATAGCCTCGCAGCAGAATACTAGGATTCTCGTTTTGCCGCTTCCACTTCAGAGCTTTAGTTAAGAGTATTTTATGCTCGTTATAGTATGCCTGCTCCTGATTAATAATCCTCAACAGCTGACTTTCATCAAGCCGATAATCCTCTTCTTTAACATTATCAGTGAGGTCAATATACTGTAACTGCCGCAGCACATCCGGAATCAAATTCGGTTTAGTTTCGTACACTAACACCGGAATAATCCGCTTGTTTAACGAGACTGCTAAATCTAATTCTTGCTGACAGTAACTCGATGTTACTGAATTCGGCGAAAGCAGATAAACCAAATTATCGGTTTGTTCAATTCCTCTGTTAATCGCTTCTTCAAAATCTTCCCCAGTTTGAATATCTGTCCTATTCGTCCAAACCGTAATACTTTCTCGCCTCAAACTATTGCCAATCTTCTCCATCGTCCCCCTGTCCTCATCGGCATAGGAGATCAATACCTCAGTCATCAAGTTATTGGAATTCTTGATACTTTCAGTAATATACTCGCAATGCAAATCCGTAGGAACACAAGGCGCTTGCTCGTCTTTAAAATGTTTCTTAAGCCAAGTTTGAGCCTTTTGTCTTTCTTCCCCAATTAATAAATAGCTCGTTTGTTTTTTATTCCTCTCCCAATCCCAGGCTTTGACTAAAAACTGAGTATGCTGTTCCACGTAATCGCCATGACAACCCAATAACTCAATTAAGTCAGAAAGCGACTGCTCAAAATTATCAATTTTCTCTCGAAAATACACCCAGTTAATCTTGCTAATCGTCGGGTGCATATTCTGAAAAACAGTATGCTTACCCTGTGCTTTGTAATCTTGCCAAGCTTCCTCTGTACCTTGAGGAAATCTCCCCTGCCAGGTTTCTTGACTAATGGCTTCTACATGTAATAAAGGAATAATCCTTTTTTTAAGCTTAATTGCTAACTCAATCTCTTTTAGACAGTAAGGAGAATTAACCGAATGTGGCGCAATGATAAACACAAAGTTATGGGATTTTTCGATACCGTCATCAATTTGATTCTGAAAATCCACACCTAGAGGAATATCATTTTGGTCAAACCAAATTTTTAAACCAGCTTCTAGCAAGCGACTATGAAGATTTGTCGCAAAGGCTTTACTATCAGCTCGTCCATAAGATATGAAGGCATCGAACAAATTTGGCATTTTCAAGCACCCGCAAAAAGCCAAGAGGAATGACTTGAGACTATTGTAATAATCTCAGAAAAGCAGTATGTTGTCAAATTGCTTGGCGATCGCACGACAAGGGCGCAGGGATGTAATGTCAGGGATGTAATGTCAGGGATGTAATGTCAGGGATGTAATGTCAGGGATTTAATGTCAGGGATTTAATGTCAGGGATTTAATGTCAGGGATGTAATGTCAGGGATGTAATGTCAGGGATGTAATGTCAGGGATTTAATGTCAGGGATTTAATGTCAGGGATTTAATGTCAGGGATTTAATGTCAGGGATTTAATGTCAGGGATTTAATGTCAGGGATTTAATGTCAGGGCGCACGTCGGTGCGCCCCTACCAAATTCCCGTTGGAGGCACTAAAGTGCTTAATAGGAAGCAAATACAAATTCCGAGTGGTTTGTGTTTTATCCTAGAAAGCAGTAGATTAATTGTGAATAATAATAATGTCTGGATTTAGTATCAGTGCGATCGCCATTCGTCGCCACATTGGCACCCTGATGCTGAGTATTTGTGTAATTGTACTTGGTTTCTTTTCTTTATCCCAAATTCCAGTAGATTTATTGCCCTCAATTACCTATCCTCGTATTGGTGTACGACTGGATGCGCCTGGTGTTTCGCCAGAGGTGGCGGTGGAGGAAGTTACTAAACCTTTGGAGGAAGCTTTAAGGGGTACTGAGGGAGTTGTACAAGTCTTTTCTCAAACTCGCGAGGGCAGAATTAGTGTAGATTTGTTCTTTAAACCAGGGGGCGATATTGACCAAGCCCTTAATGATGCCACTGCTGCTTTTAACCGAGCTCAAGGTAGACTTCCTGATATTGTAGACCAACCCCGTCTGTTCAAATTTGACCCTTCTCAGCAGCCAGTATACGAATTTGCACTAAAATCTTCATCCCTGCGAGATGTGGATTTGCGAGTATTTGCAGATCAAGAAATTAGCCGTGAATTGAGTGTTGTGCCAGGGGTGGCAGCAGTGGATGTTTCCGGCGGTGTCTCTGAAGAGGTGCGTATTCAAATTGAACCCTATCGCTTACAGGCGAAAGGTATTGGTTTAAATACCATACTAGATGAATTGACCCAGCGCAACCAGGATATTGCTGGAGGGCGTCTGCGAGGAGGAGATTCAGAGCCTCTAACACGCACTGTGGGGCGTTTTCAAGATGCCCAGGAAATTCGTAATCTTTCCTTTGAAGTGGAGGCGAGAGGGGGAGAGGGGGAGAGGGGGAGGGGGGGG
>JAAHGS010000204.1 GCA_010692645.1 Symploca sp. SIO2E9 | reverse complement strand
TTGCCTCCTTTGGCGGTGAAACGGAACCCTCGTAAATCGACTCACACCAATGGAGAAGCACCATGTCTGATAAGTCTCTGAATTTCGTCAAAAATACCTGTCAAGCTGCTTTTGTGATCGCATCAATCACTACCCTGCTGTTGAACTGGGATGAGATGTTGATCCAATTTTCCTGGAGCGCAGCCCTAGTCGCTTGCTGCTTGTGGTTGAAGGAGGATCTCATAACCCTCTCGAAGGAAGGGGCAACCCTTAATTCCAACGCAACAGAGGAGGTAAAAAGCGAAGTAAAAGCGGTTGGTCAACTCGGAGAAACTCAAGAGTCGCAGGTAGAAACAGCGGCAAAAGAATTGCCCCCTGTCACCGAGAAAAAAGAGACTGAACCAGTACAGGAAGCAGCCTTGCCAGAAATGGTAAAGCTCGACTGTGTTCAGGCAGAGTGCCCACCATCGGAAGCGTTGGATAAAGGAGAAATTCTCTTAGTTTTAAAAAGACTTCCTCGCCGCACTCAGAAGCGGCAGTTGTGCAAAAAACTAGGGGCGAAAGGCTACGGGAAACTCAATAGTACTGAAGCTTTTACGCAGCACATCCTCAATTTCAACGTCAGTCGAACACAGTTTGAGCAAGCAGTTAAAGCTGTGAGCGCATAACAACCAAATATCCGGAATAGCCGCCGGGATGACCAGGCTTTTATTCACAAATGACCAAAACTTCCCAGAGATTTTTATGAATTCAGCAATTATCAAAGTCGCTATAGTTATTGTTCTTGCCCGTTTTACAACCGCTTGTACTAGCACCGAAGCCAACCCAGGCAATCAAGGTCAAACAGTCAGTCCAGAAACTATGGAATTTACGCCCCAGCAAGCTAACCAGCCGCCTGTAGAGCCGTTTTTGAGCCAACAAACAACTAGGCAAAATCCTAACTCTCAAATCAAAAAAGACGCAGCCAATGCAGCCTCCCCTGAACAGATAGAAGCTCAACAACCAATACGAGCACTGTGGTAAGTAATGACTGTTTTTGAATTCCCCAAAGGGGTCAAAAGAGGTGATGATTTAGAGGCGAAATCTTGAGGCGCAATCATGAATTCAGAAGATATCTGGCTCGGTATCGACCCCGGACTAGCAACTGTTGGCTGGTCAATTTTAACGACAGATAGCGATGGGACGGTACGTCTGATTGACTATGGAATAATTGAAACAGATAAAACCTTACCAACTCCTGAGCGCTTGGCAGAATTGGAACAGGACTTGATAGTTTTAATAGAAGAGTTTGAACCCACTAAAGCGGCATTAGAAATGCCCTTTTTTAACCGACAAATAAAGGCAGCTGGGGGAGTTCTACAGGCAGTTGGGATTATCAACTTGGTTTGTTATCGTGAAGCTGAGATTATTCCTGTTTTGCTGCATCAATCGAGTTGGAAAGCTCATCTGGGCGATGGCAGAGCTTCTAAAGCCGAAGTGGCTGAAATTTTGAGTACACTGTTTGAACTAGATGAGCTTCCTGTGGATGATTCAGTAGATGCGATTGGGATTGGTTATGCTGGTTTATGCGGGTTGACTAACAATATTAATTAACAACAATCATTTGAAAGCAACTGTTCGATTCACTGGCTCAACCACTAGGCTTGATCAAACCAGCTTCTTGTTCAAATGAGCTCCCGATTTTTCGTTCTTACCCGCTGATATAACTCTTCCATCACTTCCAGAAAAGAATGATCCTTATGCCAGAAGGGAGGAAAATCACCCTGTTTTTTCACTAAAATTGCCGGAACACTGGTCTGAGATGCCACCTCAATAGTTTGAGGCAATCGCTTTTGCCCTAACCAAAACTCCTTGAGACTTGTTTGCCCTTTTAAAGGCACAGTTTTTAATTCGGTATAGTAGGTAGGCGTTGATTCTGGCTCCAGTTGCTCAGCAGTTAGTTGTGCCGATAAAGTTTTTCCCAAAGGAGATTTCGCCAATTCCGCTTGTAGAGCTTCCCTGGACAAACCCCTAAGTTCAAAAAGCAAAAAAGGATTTTGATCTAGTTCAGCAGCAAAACGGTAACAAAGACCAGCAATATGCTTGCAGGGATTAGCATAGTCTGGGCAAGAACAACTGGTTTGAAAATCCTTACGCGTCGAGGGCAAAAGATGCTTATTAACTGCAGCAAAACTCTCTTCAATATTGTCTGGAACCTCCCCCAACAACAGCTTAGTAACTAAACTAGCCTTGGAAGATAAATGTTGAATAATCCGAGACCAATCTTTGGTACTGATGGGAGCGATCGCAATTTGGGTTTCGTATCGAGGTTCTTTATAAACACCAAAATAGGGATTAATTGAGCCGCGCACAGTAGCAGTGATTTGACCTTTAGCCACCTCAAACTTCAGAATTCTACCACCACTGGCATAGGAACGACCCCGTCCCAATCTAGCTTGGTCACTAAAGGATTCGAGGGCCCGAATAAATCGCCTTCCCCACCAAGTACGGCTAAATTGAGTCATTTTCAATCCTCCTGTTTATTTAAAAATAGGGAACAGTTAAGCTGTTGTGCATTAAAAATGCACAACAGCAAGGCAGGAGGCAGGAGGCAGAAGGCAGAAGGAACAAGAGTTTCAGCCATTAACTAATATCAAATAAATATATGATTTAAATGCGTAACAGCTTAGTTAGGGTTCCAATCCCTATCCCCGCGTCTCCGCGTCTCCGTGTCTCCCCATCCCCCCATCCCCCCCTCTCTTTGAATTTTCCCTCTATAAAATCGCATTTTTATTGAGGGCAATCAGTTGTTTAAAAGCATCATTATCTAATTCCGTTAGCCAAGACTCATCCGAACCCACAATCGCCGCTGAGAGTTTTTTCTTATCTTCAATCATCTGATCAATGCGCTCCTCCAGAGAACCAATAGCCACAAATTTATGGACAAAGACATTTTTCTTTTGTCCAATGCGAAAAGCTCGGTCAGTTGCTTGATCTTCAACAGCTGGGTTCCACCAACGGTCAAAATGAAACACGTGATTGGCTTTAGTTAAAGTAATGCCTACACCTCCAGCTTTGAGAGATAGGACAAATGCCGAAGGCTCTGTTTCTGGATCTTGGAATTGGCTAATCATCTGCTCCCGCTTGCCTCTGCTCGTACCGCCGTGGATATAGTAAGTGTTGTAGTGACCCTCGTGCTTGAGGTATTTGTTAAGGGCATCGCCAATTTCCGTAAATTGAGTAAAAATCAGTAAACTTTCCCCCTCTGCCAGCGCTTCTGCCACCATCTCCACCAAGCGAGAAAGTTTATGCGATCGCTCCGTGGTAAACTCACTCTCATCCTGAAGAAATTGCATGGGATGATTACAAATTTGCTTGAGTTTCATCAGGGTGGAGAGAATCAATCCCTTGCGTTGTATTCCCTCTGCTTCCTCTAATTTTGCCTCCACATCTTTGACTACCGCTTCATATAGGGATGCTTGCTCCTTAGTTAAATTACAGTAAAGCTTCTGCTCCACCTTATCTGGCAAATCTTTAATAATCGATTGATCCGTCTTTACTCGTCGCAGAATAAATGGCTCTACCAACTTCTTAAGAGTGGTAGCTTTAACCCGATTATTATCTTTTTGAATCGGAACTTCAAAAGACTTGCGAAACTGAGTTTCTTTTCCCAAATAGCCTGGATTGAGAAAATTGAAAATTGACCAAAGATCCAATAAGCGGTTTTCAACGGGGGTTCCAGTTAAAGCGAGGCGATGTTGGGCTTTGAGTTTCAAAATCGCCTTAGTCTGAGCCGCTTTGGAATTCTTGATATTCTGGGCTTCATCTAAAACCAGTCGCTGCCATTCCCTACTGTTGAGCAGTTTTTCATCTTTACGGGCAAGGGTAAAAGAAGTTATAACCACATCATATTCCGAGCTGGCACTCTTTAAGCTTTGAGCATCCTGAATCCGGTTACTACCATGATGAACTAGGACTCGCAAATGGGGAGCAAATTTCTCGATTTCTTTTTGCCAGTTACCGACTACTGATGTCGGTGCAATTAGCAGTGTGGGTTCTACTGCCTCAGTTTTTGCCTTTTCATTGACCAAAAGTGCAATCACTTGCAGTGTTTTTCCTAAGCCCATATCATCGGCTAAACAACCATTAAGACCCAACTTTTCCAGATATTGCAGCCAGGATACCCCCCGCTTCTGATACTCCCGCAGGGTACCTTGTAATTGGGCTGGGTTGGGAAGAATTTCCAACTGGCTTTTATCATTTAGTAGCTTGAGCATCTGTTCAAGAGTCTCATCACGAGCAAATTCAGTCTCGTCGTCGGCTTGAGCTGTCAGTTTCATGAACTCCAGCAAGCTCATTTCCGGATTATCTTGTCTATGGGACTGCCAAAACTCCAGCATTTGCTGCATTTTGTCCTGGTTTAATTCCATCCACTGCCCGCGAAACTTCACTAATGGAGTTTTGGCACTTACCAGTTGCTGCCACTCCTGTTGGCTAACCGCTTCACCTCCAATGGAGAGTTCGTAATGGTACTCAATTAAGGTGTCGAGACTGAAGTATCCTTTACCTGCTTTTGAGCTGCTAGCACTCTTAGTTTTAGTTGTAGATTTAATGCGAATTTGTGCCCGTCGGCGACCAGCAGGAGTCCACCAGGCTGGTACAATAATTTTGTAACCAGCATCTTCTAAAATCCAGGCTGACTCCTTGAGAAATTCCCAGGCACTATTGAGTTCTAAACATAGACCAACTGGCTTGTCAGTTTCAAGTCCTTGCCAGAGTTTGGGGTAAATCCGGGCAGCGTATCCCAAATTTAACAGTAGGTTTTGCTCAAAATCTTGACCAAACTGTGTTTGTAATTGCTTTTGCTTTCTCTGATTTAAATGCCAATAATCCTCTAGAGGTAACTTCAGTGAAGGATCTGATTTGGGAGCTACTAAAAACTGGATTTGCCAAGCTTCTTCTTCTTTGTCAGGAGTATGCAATTGAAAGTAGAGATAAAAGGGGGAGGCGCTTTGAGTATGGCTAATTCTTTGCCTCCAAACCTGCCACTTTTGATATTCCTCCAGAGCTTCATTACTTTTCCAGGGTATGCCGCTGCTGTCAACAGCAAAACAGTTCTCCAGCAGGGAGTCACTAATTTGTTTGTCGAATTTAGCTGTGGAGGGAGTATGGGTAATAATTTCTGTGAGTAGGCACTCAGAAAAATGGCGCAGTAGGTCTTCTTTAGCAAAGAACTGTGGTGTGTCAGAGGGCTGGGAAAAACCGCAGGTACAGGCTAGGGGCATGTACTCGCTGTAGCGCTCCAGAGAAGTTTCATATTTGTCGGAAATTATTTCCCAAGCTGGGTAGATTTCAAAGTTTTTATTTTTGGTCTTTCTTTTGTTTTTTGTCGATTTTTTCTGTGAAATTTCGCGATATTTGAGAGCAGGAATATATTGGTCTTTAAAGATAATTTCTTTAAAAGATTGGCTGTAATGATACCAGAATAGGAGGTCACAACCCAGTTGGATTTCACTCAGATTATGTAGAGCCAGGAAGTGGATATCGTTGAGCAGTTTAATAATATTGGTGACTATGGCGTAGTGATAGGTATCAATTTTCACTGAGGTTTTGACTTGGTAGCAGTCAATCTGCCAGTACTGAAATTCAAACTCTTCTGTCAGCTCGGTTTCTAAATAGCGAGAGAGTTCTACAGAGGGCAATGGTCGAAATTACTCGGAAAGTAGAACTTTAGTACTACTTAGCTGATGACGAATGTAGGTTGCTATCTCCTCACAAGTGGCTGCGACCGATAAACTGGTCAAAATGTGTCCAAATTGGACACATTTTTTGTCGACAGCCGAAAACCAAGTTTGACCGTATAAATCTGGGTCAAGTGTTGCACAGTTAAACAGGAAAGCCTCCTGGCGACGGGCAGTCGGCGGGGGAAAGAATCCCCCGCACAATAAAGCGGTTGCAAGTCAGTTGGGGTTGAATCCTAATGCTGAATACTCCCTCCTGCCTCCTGCCCTCTGCCTTCGTCAAACTCTTGCCCTGTATAGGATAGAGGTCGATTTGAGGAGGGCAAAATTCATCTCAGCGAACCCTTCGCCTGAGTCCACGTGAGACTGCGAAACACTCGTCGAACTTGCTCGAAAGTTTGCTAGGTTCTCGAAATCCTACCTTAGCAGCCCAAGTCTCAACTTGTGGCAGGAACGCACTCAAATCTTGCTGCACCTTACTCAATTGGGCCTCGAAATGGGAGCGCTCGAAATCGATGTGGAAAGCCTTAGCTCTATTATCTGACCAGACACGAACTAGATTACCCGCCCTTTCGACCCAAGCATTGGGACCATGACCAAGCCAAGGTGATTGACCAGTTTTGAGAAACCTCAGCCAATCCCGCCATCCTTCTAGACCACAACAGCAACCAGGGTTAATCACTTTACCACTAGCAGCTCTGACCTGGATACCTCCGGGTAAAATCAGGCTATGGGCGCTCAGGATTCGACCCAACACTTCTTTCGCCTCGCCATGGTTTTCTAGATGGTTATAGTTAACCAGTTGAGCTAAGACTGAACCGATTTCTAGCTCTGTGGTATGCTCAGACAATCGAATCCACCCGAATGAATTGCTCAAAGTTTTCGACCAAGGGCATAACTGCTCTGAGTCGTAACTATAGACTTCTACGACTGCTTGAAGTTGGGCTAGACCCTTGATAGTATTGGCTTGTTTTTTGAGCTTTTTCTTTTTGCTCATAGGGGTGAAGAGTGCAAAATGATGAAATCCTGTTCGGGTATTGATTCAGACTAGTTACCGAACTTGTAACTAATTGTACTACATAATAGTACAATGGTAAAGCAGCTCAATTCCCAAATAATTGCACTGGCAAAAAATTGTAGATTATGGTTGTAAATCACCACTTCGAGTTTTCATGGCTTACGATCCCAATTTCCTTGGTCAACCTTTGCCACTGCCTAGTTTTTCCCCAGAGCTTGAAGGGCTGGTTCTCAGAAAGCCAGAGTTAGACAAGGAAATTTATGCTCATTACCACAACTACACTGTAGTCATGCACCGTGAGCTACGTACTCCTTTATTTGCTGCTCTCAATATCGATCAAGACAAACTTCAAAGTGTTAAGCGCTCCAAGAATTGGCACATAGACACTCGCGTCGGAGCGCCTCATCAACTTGACAACGATTATTACTACAAGAATCCTTGGGACCGAGGACATTTGGCACGACGAGCAGCCGCAGCTTGGGGAGATTCTCCACGAGAAGCCAAACATGCTTCTGATGAGACCTTCTTTTTTACCAATGCTGCCCTACAGCACCAGAATTTTAATCAGGACGAATGGTTAGCTCTAGAAGATTGGGTCAAGAATCTCTCGTTAGATTCGACTAACAAAATTAGTGTGATTTCTGGACCTATCTTTGGAGAATTTGCTCGTTCGATATTGCCAACACTGCTGTGGAAGCGCAGCAGAGAGCAGTTGATGCTCATCAAGAAGCTTCGATCTCGACTGATCTAGCCTTGCAATCTCTACGCCAATGTGAGCGCATTTGGGAGTATTTGCTTAGTCAGAATCCTAACGGTAAAGGCGATATGAGTGATGAGTCAACCTAATACCAATTTCATTTATGTTTACTACAGATGCTGATGACGCGGAGACAGTTCGACTAATCTAGCGTACATGAGACACACTGGTCAGTGGTGGGAAATTTGCCAAGATTTGACTTTAGAGGAGTGTTTGCAGGAACTAAGAACCAATCCCATATTTCACCCCTAGGTTGAAAGAAATCGCAGATACACTGCCTTCACCAGAGAAATTGCACCTATAACTACAACTTAATGCCTATGAGCAATTCGGTCTTAAGAGTACAAGAACTTAGGCTGTGCGCTAGCCATGAGGGCTAATTCCACAGAAGGCGCTGTTGGAGAAATGAGTACGTTACCAATCACCTTCTACTTTATCATATTATTTGTACTGGCATTTAATTGGTTCCGATATGGCATTGAACTCTTCTACTTCTAGTTCGCCCAATACAGATAATTGGCAAACATCCTTACATAAAAAAGAATTCTACACTTGGCATAATTACCGTTGTGCCTATGAAGTCTATACCCCAACAGATGAAAGTGTTTTGACGAAAACTCCTCTACTATTAATCCATCCTATCGGTGTTGGACTATCACGGTTTTTTTGGCATCGCTTTTGCCAGGAGTGGTTGAACACTGGCGATGGTCATCTAATTTATAATCCCGACTTGCTAGGATGTGGCGAAAGCGAAATGCCCCCTCTTGCTTACTACCCTATCGATTGGGCTGACCAATTACAATATTTTTTAACAACTGTAGTCAAAACACCGGTAATTCTGCTAGTGCAAGGGGCTTTATTGCCTGTGGCACTTACCCTGATCCAAAAGCAAACTCAACCGAATTATATTCAAGGGTTAGTACTCTCAGGTCCTCCGTCTTGGTCTCTGATTACAGAAAAAACTCCTAGCTGGCAGCAGCGAATTGCTTGGAATCTCTTCGTATCTCCTTTAGGTAGTGCCTTCTTTCGTTATGCTCGTCGCCGTCAATTCCTGCAAAAGTTTTCGGAAGATAAACTGTTTGCTGAGAATTCTACAGTAGATAACGAATGGTTAGATAATCTCCAAAAGGGAGCAATTAATCCAGCTAGCCGCTACGCAGTTTTTTCTTTTTTGGCTGGCTTTTGGCGACAAAATTATCAACAGGCGATCGCTAATACTTCTCAACCTACCCTAGTAGTAGTAGGAGAGCAAGCTTCAAGTATTAGTAAACTGGGGAAATCTGAAACCCCAGAAGACCGACTAGCTGAGTATATCAAGCATCTTCCTCAAGGTGAAGGCTGTAAAATCCCTGGTCGTAATGTTTTGCCTTATGAGTCAACCTCTGAGTTTGTAAAAGTTGTCGGAGATGCCATTTCTCGGTTCAAGGGTTAGCCTGCATTAATTTCCGTCTGGTTATTTGACAATAACCTGCACTAGTCAGTTTTTTCAGTCACAAAAAGTTGGAGAAAGTAGCCAGTTTTTCTACAGATGTTTTAAGTTTTGAAAAAAAGTGGTAAAAAGTATCTAAGTACTGATTGGCTCAGTGTAAATATAATCAGTGAACTTGCTTGTTGATGCCCAATTACCGCCACCGCTACCCCGATAACTGGTCAGACATCGCCATAGCTGTCAAAGAAGCTGCTGGCTGGCGTTGTGCCAAATGTGGTTGGCAATGCCAATTGCCAGGGGAAAAGACACCTCACCTGTCACGCTCAGAGCGGATGGCACAGACACTGCAAGTACATCATTGGAATCGGAATCCTGAAGATAACAGCAAAAATAATTTGGTGGCTCTGTGTACGAGCTGCCACTTGGCATACCATCAGGGTGGTAAATCCAATGTGTAGCCTGGGCAGCTATCTTTGTGGTGAAGCGATTAGCCCTTAAATCTTTACTCTGGTGACTAGTAATGCTTCATGTAAAATTCTTTGTAGCACATTCGCCAACAGTATCTTCGCTAGTTTAGACCCGTTTAGGTTCAACTTCCAGTTGAGAAATTAATCTCGCCAATTCCTGGGTCAAAAAATCCGAACCTTGTTGCTGATAAACTTCCAGTAAGCTCCGATAAAACCAAAGTGTTCCCTCTCTACCACCTGTAAATTTCTGCCAAACTTGTTCGCCTTCTCGTTGCCAATCAGCGAGAATTGAACGAGCATTGTGGATTTTGTCAGCCAAAGAAACGCGCCGAACTTCTGGAGGAGCCAAGCGCATTTTTTCGAGATAGTTGAATTTGCGTTCTTTCCAGGGAGGTTTAGGAAGGGTTGCATACTCAGTACAACCATCAACAATACTGACGACTCTTTGCCCGAAAAGTTGGCAAATTTCTTCACGAGTTTTGGCTCCTCCTTGGTCTTCAATGGCATCATGAAGTAAAGCGGCAATTGCTTCGTCTTCATCCCCACCATCTTCTAAGACTAAAGCCGCTACACTCAGCAGGTGACTGATATAGGGAACACCGCTGCCTTTCCTGACTTGGTTGGCATGTAATCGTGTGGTATAAACTAAAGCTGTTTCAAAACGAGTTGATAATTGTGGAGTTTGGGTAAAGGTAGGCATTTTGTGTTAATTAATCCAAAGGGTCTTGATAGAGTTGCCAGGTTTGTTCAAGATCCTGTCTCATGCTCTGTCGTAACTCATATGGAAAGATTACTTCTACTTTAGGACCCCAAGCTCGTAGTCGCATGATCACATTATTATCATTTTGGCGATAGCGAAGAGTATAGTAAGCTGCATCTGGATACTGGTCAATGTGCGCTAAGAGTTTTTGGCGATTAGGCAAGTCTAATTGCTCAATTAAAGACTTAGCATCTTGATAACTATCGAGCTTCTCAAAGGTAGGATGACGGAAGGAGTTGTCAATGTAGCGTTGGGCAAAATTTGCCTCAAAACGGAGGAGCATTAAAGCGGAGTTTTCATAGAAATCAAAGCCATAGGCGGAGTCTAATTCTTGTTGAATATAATTGGGACTGTATTTTTCGGGATGGTTAATAATTTCTGATTGTGTCCAAGGTAAATTGGGAGTGTACCCAGACATTTTTTTGAGTTCAGTTATTCGTTCTAAACGGTAGTTATACCACCCCAATTGCGGTTGGTTTTCAGTTCGTTGCGGTCTTTGACCAAAGGCACAGAGGTAATAAGCTCGATGATAATAATAAAGACAAACTGGGGAAACAGTATATTTTCTGGTTTGATTTAAGTAAGCACTGTGATAGATAATTTGGATGGGTGTGGTAGGAGTAATTTTCCAAATTTCTTTTAATCGATCTGCTGCATCAGCCGATGATTCGCGCAGGTCTTCATTGACTACATATTCATGATGGATAAATAAACGCTGTTGTCCATTGATTTTCGTAATTAAGAGTTCAGCGATTGCTGAGACTTCATTGGTGAAAAATTCGAGAAGGCCGTCAAAATAAGAACTTGGTTCGGTCGCCAGAATTTCTAGTATGGTGGCAGTTGAGAGCTTGCGGAATTTGTGAATTGGCTTTTTTGAACTGTTTTTTTGATTGATCAGGTGTCGCTCTAAGAAGGGATTTTTCAGTTGGGATAACTGAGTAAACTGATTGCGAAAGGTTCGCTCATTAACGGCAAAAACGGGAGTCTGGCGTAGTTCTTTGATGTCCTGGTATTCTAGGCTATATCTGGATTTTAAAGCCGAAATAAACTGCTGTTCAACCACTGGGTTATAGTCAGTGAACAACCAGGTTTCTAAACTCAGAGATTGATAATCAGTAATCAATTGCTTAAATTTCTTTAACCACTCAGCACAGTTAAACAGTTCGGCTTCAAATTCAACAAAAAAATCACTATTGCGGTCATACAACGACCGTAAAATCACCCATCTCCTCACCCCACTTGCCAAAAGCATGAGGCAATTAGATTTGGCTGGAGAAGAAGGGTTATTGGAAACTTGTAATAACTCCGGTACAAGTTTTTCTAAGCGTTGCACATTTGGCAAAAATTGTTCAGCAGACATGCGCTAATCCAGTGTAGCCATCAGCTTCTTTTTGATTATCCTAGTTGTTGGCAAGCCCCTGTTCCAGCATTTCGGAGACTGGGGGATGGGGTGACGGGGAGATGGGGGGATGGGGTGACGGGGGGATGGGGTGACGGGGAGATGGGGGGATGGGGTGACTGGGGGAGAGATTATAGCAACCAGCTATCCGGTACGTTAATTATTTTGCCCAAGCTTCCCAAGATTTGGTTGTATGTTCTATAAAGGTCTCTACCCAGCTCAATTTCTAAATATCCGCATTTTACTCCAAACTTCAACCTAACTTGAACTTCTCCG
>JAAHGS010000203.1 GCA_010692645.1 Symploca sp. SIO2E9 | reverse complement strand
TCTCCCCCTCTCCCCCTCTCCCCCTCTCCCCCTCTCCCCATCTTTTTGAATTCCGTCAATGTTCCTGATGCGGAAGAGTTGGCAAGCAACTTATCATCCTCCTCTGATTGTTCGTCACTGGTTCGAGTTACAAAACAGATCGTGATTGCTAGAGTAAGCAGAAAAATTTGGGACAAAGCTGCCAAAAACAATAGGGTATCGACGAGTAAACGAACAATCACCGGTAGCGAGGTGATCAGGATACGACTAAACCACTGGAGCGGCAACATCGGCTTGAAGTTAAGTCCTAAATCTAACGGCGATAAGATTGGATTTGAGCCTTGCCAAACTAGGGAACTGGACGGTAGAGTTTCAACTAACAAGGGAATTGGGAATAGGAAACGGGGAACAGTGAGCAATGAACGATTCCCTGCTCTAGATTCAACTTCTTCTTTAAGAGTTGAGTCCCCCATTTCCAGAATGGGATTAGTTGGGGATTGGTCTAAATTCTGTTCCCAAGCCTTTACTGTTCCCTGTTGTTCGTTAATAATAGGTTCGGCTAAAGCAATTGCTTTAATGGCGCTGCCGGTATTTTCCTTTAAGGTTTCGGTTGAGGTGATAGAGAGAGAACGGTTTGGTGCTCCCCGGGCGAGGGAAATTTCGGTTGGAATTTCAATTCTCCGCGTCTCCGCGTCTCCGCGTCTCCGCGTCTGCTTACTCGTTCCCCCACTCTTTTTTTGGTTCACCCATGTTCCCCGTTCCTCGTTACCTGTCCTCCATTGTAAATTTTGCATGGTTGTTGGGGGTGGTTGCTCGGTTTTAGTCGAGGACTCCCCCAAGCTAATGTTGCGATCGAACTCATCGAACCGCTCCTCTAATGTTTTTGCTGTTGGTGTTGTATGCCCTTTTGCCGAAGAATGTTCTCGATCTATTTCTTGATCAAATTCGTCGAAGGGAATCTCGATTTCGACTTCTCCCAAGTCGAAAGAGGTGGCGTATTTCATTTCTTTGCTAATGTCGCTGAAGGCAGAATGAAATCCCTTGTTATGCGAATTATTTCCACTGGGAGCAGCGGTGAAGGTTTCGTGAAAATTCAGTTCTGGTTTGATTGCTTCTGAGGTTGAGCGATGTCCGTTTGGCTGTGTGGCAGTGGAAACGAAACTCTGATTGCTGTTTTGAGTTTCATCGGACAGTGTGGTGGCGATTTTTGATTCTAATTTGTTCGTTAACGGAGGTAAATGGCTCGGTGGTAAATGATTTGATTCCTGAGCTTCTCGGTATCCTACTACAATAGGTTCTCCGGCATCGAAAACGTAGGCTTTAAATGATAACTGTGGTCTTTTAAGAGGCTGTTTCGGTGTTTGTGTTTGCAGTTGCCTTGGATGTTTGGGCTGAATTTGCCCTACTTTGCCTCTAAGTTCTTGTTCTAAATCAAGCAAGCGATTGTTACTGGCAGCAGGGCGCTGGTACTGCATTGATAGAGGGCGATCGCTTGATGTTTTAATAGGAGGTGGAGCCTTTCCCTGTTCGTCTAGTGAGTCTAGGAACCAGTGCTGGGAGACTTTTCCTTTTTTAATCCTATTGGGGATAAAATGATTCTGCTGGTTCGATCGCCCGCGAGCGACCAATTCTCGTTCTAGATCGAGAAGGCGGTTTTTACTAGTAGGGCGACGATCATACATATCAATTTTAGATTTTAGATTGTATTAGATTGTTATTTTAAATTTTAGATTGCCCTCCCTTCGACCAGGATGAGGCGACGTCATGCTCTTCGAGTGCCGATTTGGAATTGATATTAGTTTTGAGCGTGAGGTTAATGACGGCGTAGTGATCGAGAGCAACTTCAAGTTTTCCTGGTTGATTTTCCAGTTGAGCGCGATTAATTTGGAGGTCGATTTTGTTTTCTCCTGCTGCTATGACTGGCACTCTTTTCCCATCAAGAACTGCTACCGGAAACTCTCCTTCACCAGGAAAAATCATTAGGTTTTTGCCTTCCAAGATGAGGACACTTTCGTTATAAATTTTGGTGAATTTGGCTTTAGAAACCATGGGCGGGTTCTGGCGGCGGCGAGCTTGGTTTAATAGTTCATCGAGAGTGTGGCGTTCAATCTTCTCCTCTGTATGGGCATTGAGATCGATGCCTTGATCATCAACAGCACGCCGCAAATCTTCTGTCGAACGAATGCCCAATTTTTTGAGGGTTTTGTGTGCTGTTTCCGGTAAGTCTGTTGCTTCGATGGCGATATCATCTTGACTGATGGATTGGGTTACTTCTTGAATTTGGTGATCGCGAATCGAACCCAGTTGCAGGGTCATTTTCGATGCACCCCTTTCTCCTGGTTGGGCGGTGGTAAACTGGATATGACCTTCATGGTATTCGGGGAACAGTTGCAAGTCTATAGCCAGATCTTTGACCATGTAAGTCAGCTTGCGATTAGCTCCTTTTACTGATAGGGTATCTTGGGCGCGATCGAGTTCGTAAATCAGCGCGTCAACGAAGGAATTTAAGTGCCAGGACTGGTTTTCTCTAGTCGCCATGATCAACCTCCACACGCAGCTTGAGGCGGTGAAACACGGGCATAATTGTCGTTTCTATAGTTTGGGTGGGAGCTGAGCCGTTTAAGGAGAGTTTGCCCGTTTCGTCGGTTTGGACTCCCAATTCTAAGGGCATTTCTAGTTTCACTGCTTCTACGTGCATGGTGGAACCTGTTTGGGAATCGGCGAGGATTTCGTCCCAATCTGTGAGCTGTTCTACCACTTCGGCTAAGGGCGAGTGGAGGCTATTTTGGTTGGATTGAGAAGTGTTGGCTGGCATGGCTTTGGTAATTTGCTAGTAGGGACGATAACCGTTGCCGTTGGTATATGCCCGACGGTGAGTGGGTTTGGATTCGAGGGTGACGGGAGTAGTGGGAACGGGTTTATCGAAGATAACTTTTTCACCGTTGATGAGAATAAGTTCACTCTTTTTTTCCTCTTCTGCTGGAGAAATTTGTATAGATACCATTTTTATAATCTCCTAAAAATTTCAAATTACTGAGAGAAGAGCAAATCTAAACTGGAAAGAGGGATTCGGATTGCTTGGCAATATCGTGATCGCACTCTCTAAGAACTTGTACCAAGGAACCGAGCGACACTAGGAATAGGGAAATAAACTGTACGCTCGCTCAATTCCAAAACGCGACCATTGGCATCGCTATCCATCACCTGCTTGAGCACAACTCGCCGCAGCTCCACCTCTGGATAAACCCAGAGAGTAGCACTATCCCCCTCATCTCCTTCAAACTCCACTTGAGTTCGTGCCAATTGATGAAAACTATCGCGAAATTCAGAGCAAGCCAATGCTGCCATCTCTTCATTGTCAAGGCGGGGCTTATCAGAAATCCATGCCAATAAACGCTCTAGCTGCTGTGGACTCAACACCATGCCCGTTTTCAACTTGCCAGATTGATCGCTTGTGTCCCGGGCATCCATGTGGAGCATGGTTTCCATCCGAGCATTATTTCGCTCCTTTGGCTCCAAAACGTAGTAGTACTTGCAGTCTAGAGCAATACGCTGCCCATCGTCGGTAAATTTCCCTTGCCAAATCTTATGCCAGTAGGGACGATATTCCTTGGGGTCGTTGAGAGCAAAAGTTTCTTCCACACCTTCAAGGCGCTCAAAGATATAGCCTCCCACCAAAGTCACCAAAACCGCCGTACTGGTTCCCAGGCGTTTTTTGTTGCCCGTGCGACTCGATCGCGCCGTCCAAGTCAGCACCGCGCAGATTAGATATTCTTCATTGGGTTTGAGCGATCGCAACTGTTCTCGACCCAACCGGAACATACCATCAACTGGACCTGAGCGCAAGTCTTCCACCCGATATTTTTGCTCAGCTAACACCTCCAAGGTTTCCGGGTTCTTAACTAACAGTTGCACTGTTCCCCGTGTAATCGGACGGGGCGTATCCAATACTAAGGGAAAGGCAATATCCTGATCAATGCGATACAAAACTCGTGAGCTTCCCCCCGTTACTTGGGGGCGAATACCGGAAAAGTGGAGTCGAACCGTTTCCTGGCGGTGGTATTCTCGTTCTCGACCATTGAGACTATTGCGAAGGGGAATAAGAGCAGGATCATCGTCATTGAGTTCATCTGCGATCGCTCTGATAAAGCCTGGAAAATGCTTACCCGCTTCTAAAGCACCTTGAGTGATTGTCCCCATTAAAACACGCCCTCGCATTGGTCCGGAGGATATTGTCCGCACAGTTTCTGGGTGCAAGGAACGTCCCAATAATGGCATTAAACTGGGCATGTGATCGAACACTTCCGGCGGCATCATAACTCGCCCAGGAAAGGGGGAATAGCCATCAAAACTTAGGGCTTTGGCAGTACTTGGCGCTGCCTTGGCGTTTTGAAGTTGAGAGATTAAGCTCACAATTTGATTGAGAGTATCGGGGTTTTGGAGCTGTGCCTTAATCTTTTGCGGCTGCCCCTCTGTCCCTGGTAATAAACTATCAAGTAATTTGGTGACACCAGTGACGGCAACTCCTGCTTCTGGACCTAAAATGCCAGTGATGACAGGTTCGGCAACTTTGACAGCTTTAACCACACCAGAAGCTACTTTGCCCACAGTTTTGAGCACACCATCCAAAAATCCCATGCTCTCGCTATAGGATTCTTGGTAGCTGAAGGGGACAGTATCGATGGGTTGGTTATCCATAACATTTGGGGTGGAAAACGATAGGGAAACTGGGCTAGAGGTAACGGGAACAGGAATAATTTCAGAAAGGGCAGGACCAGTTCGTTTGTGATCACGAAAGCTCAATAATTGTAGGTAACGGTATCGAGAATCAAAGCGACTGCTCGGTATTTCTAAAAGAGTACGACCTAGAGTTTCTGGTGGTAAAGGACCGAAAACAGGAGAAACAAACCGAGAATTTTCTAGGAAGGTCAAACCATTTCGGGTAAAGGTGCGATCGTCCCCAATGCTATAGGCGTAGAATCGGTTAATCGTCCCGATATCGAGATTAAATATAATTTTGTTGCCTTTATGTTCTTTAAAGTCAACGATCGCAAGTGCCATTGGAAGATGTGTTTAAAGTTCGAGATTCAATCTTGCGGTAGACAACTGTTATGAAATCTGGCTCTTTCAAGCCCCTGCTCCAAAGGAGTAAGCGGGGGTAGTTGACCTTTCGCTTTAGGGATTAAGATGGGTGAACGAAATTTTGGTTGGAATTTTAATTCTCCGCGTCTCCGCGTCTCCGCGTCTCCGCGTCTGGAGCGTCTACCTACTCCTTCCCCCACTCTTTTTTTCCCTCACCCGATTAAGATTGATTGCCGTTTTGAGTTTGGTCAGTTTTTGGTTGGACTGAACCAGGGTTATCACGGTTCATCAAAATATCTTTGAAGTTATCTAAAGCAAAGTAATCAGTTTTGAAGTTAATTTCCACTTCGCCGTGCACTTTAGTACTAGAGGCAGTTGCTGCAGCACTCTGTACTTGGGCAGTCGAAACCGCAATTTTTGTATTCTTCTTACGGCTGCCATAGCCGCCCCCGATCGTACCAAGGAAGCCACCCATACCAATTATGCGACCGCGAAGTTCTTGCTGATTCTGTTGGGCTGCATCAGTTTTGCGAATTTGCTCTTGAGCAGTAATTTGGAAATCAAGGCTGGCTTTGACTTTTCCATTGTCAACTACCAAGCGCGTCACCCCCATGAGCAGCATTTCTTCCAACAATTGTTGGTGTTGCCTTACTAATTGCAGTTTCGCTTGCAAAATCTCGCCGCGAATATCTTCACTACTGGTATCGACAGCGTTACCGTTAGCATCTCCCAGAGTAATTTCACTACTGGCATCGTTAGTACTGCTTCCATCCAAGCTGCCAAGATTACCAGAACCAAGTAAGTCCCCGCCTAAGTTGCTGCTACCAAGGATTTGGAAACTGTTGGGTTGAGTTTCGGCTAAAAAGGCGTAAGCAGTAGCATCATCAACAGTACTGATAAACTTGCTCGCCGGTTGGGTAATACGATCAACTAAATCGGCGTAGGAGTCCATTTGCTCCTTAGTTACTTCCAAGTTAGCGTCGAATACGCCCTTGAGCAAGTCTTTGACAAATTGAGGAAAATCCACTTGGCGCAAAGTCGTGCCAGCGATTTCACCTTGTTGATCAATGCGGCGATTCAAATGGCGATTATCATCAATTAAATCTCCTGCCGCCATCGCCTCAGCCAATTGTTGTTGCCGCGACATTTGTTGAGATAATTCACCGACGCGATGTTTATAAAGCTGAAACTGTTCTTGCCTAGGCCGCTTTCTAAATTCCCGATCTTTACCAAGTTCTTCTCGAGCCATCGCTCGCGCCTGTTCCTGGATTTCTACTTGATTCGGCATAGTTTTTTTCTCCCTAAAGTTTACTCAACTACTAATGTTTGTTTGCCACAAATATAGCGCTACGCGCAAGGCAGAAGGCAGAAGGCTCCAAGGCAGAAGTTGACTGTGACAAGGTTTTAGATTTAGCTTGTCCTAACCTTAATACGTACTGCTATATCGCTTGAAGTAATAAGAACCAATTAACAAGCAGTAAGTAAAAACTAAAGTAACAGCCACAAAAATCAACTCAAGCCGAAACCAGCAAACCTTACTTATTACTTATTACTTATTACTTATTACTTATTACTTATTACCAGTGGTCAAATTCATCATCACCACCAACGCCACTGCCAGCAAAGTTATCGAATTCAGCATCGTCATCATCAAAATCGCCCTCTTTAACATCGTAAGCAATGAAGTTGGCCTCGCCATTCCCCCTACTTCTGCCGTTGCGGGGAGGAGCCGACGGTAAAGACCTTGGCGACTGTTTGTAGGGCTTCCCGTCGAGAGTTTCCCTTGCTAAAACCCAGGCTTCTACGGAGCTGATCAGTTGCTCAAACTGACTAGATTTGACAGAACTTGAGTTAAAATTGGCGATCCATTCAAAGATTTTGTTACCATCTACTGCCATAGTTTTAATGGTTTCGGTATTGGGAGCTTGACCGAATTCTTCTTTGGCAATGCGCTCAATAGTACTCCATAGACTTTGAGTGCTACCGCCGTAATAGCTGCGAACATCATCGCTATAAATAATTTCGATCGCTTCTTGCAGGTGATTGTAATCCTCCGTCACTTGCAAATGCGCCATGCCCGTCATATGGTCACTGAGGTTGTATTGCAAATCTTCTGTGACTTGATAGATGCGAGAGTTAGAAACACCGCTATCTTGCCAGGTACTCCAATAGGCTTTGCGTTCAGTTTTGTAGATATATTTCATCACCTCAGTAAGCAACTGTTCCCACAAGGTAGTAAAGTCAGTGTTTACTGCCATACGCGATAGTACTTGTCCGTCACCTTTATTGAGTACCCGCTTGTAGAGCATGGCTCGTTCTTCAGGAGTTGAGCGCTCATTGCGACGCTTGTGAAAACGGTATAGTAATGAGGCAGTTGTGCCGGTGGGGATGTCGAGTAAACCACTAGCCCAACGCAAAACTAAGGCGTTGGCAACATCGAAAACCCGCATCACTTCACCAACACAATAGACGTAATCGAGGGCTCCAGCAGCCAAGATATTGCTTTTCGTAATCCCCTGAGTCTCCACTGATTCAAAGCGATCAACAGAAAAATCCCAAGTATTTTCAAACTCTTTAGAAGAATAAATGAGATCGATTGGGTCTTCGGAATCGCTAGCCCCAGTCTGGGCTTCGTTATAAGCTAGGATAAAATATTTGTCGTAATCGCCATTGTTATAACTAACTTCATCAATCGTTAGGTCAAGTTCAACGAGACGATCAAGCATTTTCTCTTTGATGCTATCGGTGAACTTGCTCGAATCGATATTGGTGCGATTTTCAATATATTGATCTAGGTAATAGGATAGTTCGCCACGTTCGTTAATAATGTCGAGTATTGCTTCTACTGCGGATTCGACTTCACCTGAGGCAATTGGAAGCCCGCTTTCTTCAATCAAATCGTCGAGTAGCTGCCACTTGTAAGCACTCTCATCAATAGAGGAGATGTGTTTGTCTAGACAAACTAGACCGAACATTTGACCGTATAACCTAGTTTGCGGCCCTTCTTGAACGTAGCGTAAGACCGCATTGTACATTGAATCTTCGTCAATCGAGCCTTCTTGGATGGATAAATAAATCACCCCCGCGTAGATAGTGATACTTGAGAGCAACAGTTGTACAACACTATCTAGAGAAGCATTGTTAAGGTTATCGGTGACTTGAGACACCACACCCGTTAATGAGGCTGAGATGATTGCTTGCTTGGCGTTATCGACACTACTAGCTTGATCACTGTTGGAGAAAGTATCGGTGTAGAAGGTTGTGTCGTAGTAGGATTCTACTGCTTCCAGTGCCTGAGTTGCGTAATCATCAAGGGTGACGCTCGGGGCACTAATCACGAGCACTGCATCGACAGAACTAGTTGTTGCCATGGTTTTTCTCCTTTAGATACGTTTGGAATTGAGTGAACCTACTTGGGGATTTTGTCCCATGTTTCTAACATTGAGATGTTCTACGCTGCCGGTAAAAGTCTAGGATTCGTTTTTGGCAACGCTAGCAGCCACACTGAGTACGCTGGTGGTACCCGAAGAAATATTCCCTGTACTACTTGTACTACTGCTATTAGAAGCTACAACCTCGGCAGCCACTTCCAGAAGGCTGCTACTGCTGCTACTGCTGCTACTACTGCTGCTACTGCTGCTACTGCTGCTACTGCTGCTAGTAGTGGATGTCGTCGATGTCGTCGATGTCGTCTCTGAGGTTTCCAGTACTGTCTGAGTTGATTGGGAAACCTTGTAATCGATGTACCGTTTCAAAACCTGGGCGAGTTCGTCCTCGTTTTGAGGAACCTCTCGAAGCTGAGCGATCCAAATATCAGATGATCCCTGATTGGTCTGTGTCTCAGACATATCATCCTTCGTCAAGCCTGCTACGTATAAACTACCATCAGAACCAATAGTCATGTTGTAGAGAAAATACTGGTTATCGTTAGATGAGCTGACTTGTTTGGACCAAAGCTGCTCTCCTGTATAGGCATTGTACTTGGCGATCAAAGCATCGCGGGTAGTTACTGGATCTAAACCATATAGCTGACCTTGAGTCCATCCTCCAATATACACACCGCCATCGTTATCGACTGAAATGCCTCGCATCCAGACATTAAAGTCGTCTTGATCATCGCCCAATTGATCGAGCCAGAGCTGCTCTCCCGTACTTGCCTGGAATTTTGCTACCCACGACTGAAAGTTCTCGTATGTTGAATCTACTAAACCTTCTTTTAAGTCACCTTTGGTAGTGCCGGTGGCGTAAACGCCACCAGAATCATCAACAGCAACGCCTAAGGCTTGTTCGTTCTGATCACTGGCGCTACCAAATTGCTCAATCCACTGACGATTGCCTTCGCTATTGTATTTGGCAATCCAAACATCCTCGCTTAGTTGATTATTACTTGCATTCGTACCGGACATTACGCCTGTGGTATAGCCGACTGCATAAACATTACTGCTGCTATCGACTGCGAGATCCATGCCATAGCTTTCGCTCCCGCTGCTACCGAACTGCTTAATCCAATTGAGCTGCTGATCCGTACTCAATTTGGCAATCCAAGTATCTAAGGTGCCAGTAGATGTGAGCGGATTGCCATCTGAGGAAAGCATCGAGCCTGCCACAGTACCAATTACGTACAAATAACCATTGCCATCTGCGACAATAGAGCCGGGTTTTTGAGCTACATCTTTGTTAGACTCAAATTCGTAACTCCATAGTTCATCTCCTGTCTCGAGATCGAATTTGATAACCAAAGTTTTCCCGATTGCCCCTTCCTGTGCAATATCACCTATACCTATTCGTATAAGGACGTAAACGCCGTCATCGTCTACGGCAAGATCACGACTCTCGGAATTTTCTCCATATTCTTCATAGCTGAGTTGTTTGAGCCAGATTTGCTCTCCCGATTTGGCATAGAATTTAGCTACCCAGGGATTCCAATTGTCACTTGCGCTACTTTCACCGTCATTGGACAAGGCAGCTGTAGTATATCCACCGGCATAGATATATTTGTTGTCGCCATCAACAACAACTGCATTACCTGCGTCATTGTCAGATGTTCCTAGTTGTTGAAGCCAATTGATTTCTGCTTGCATAGTTCACCTGTGTTTGTAATCTAGTGAGATCTCTCGTAGAATTTCTTGAACGATGTCGCTGTCACTTGTTTGAGCCAAACTCTCGTTCCTTTATGAGCATCGTAACTTTGCCAGCCAAGCATCATAGTAATTCAAATTTCCTAACTCTGGATCTAACTGGTTCTCGTATAGAGCTGATCTTGGGTCATCTCAGTTTATAGTCCAATAACCGCAAGGCATCAAGGAGGTTGAGCTTGCCAAACCCTGCTTTGCGATGCTTGAAGCGTTGATCGAATTTATCCGCTGTCTGCTGGAGCAAATATTTAATTTGTTGATCGCGCAAATTTATCCCTGTTTTAATCAAGGCATAGGATTTCAGCAACGCCACTGCCCCAGACACGAAAGGTGCAGCGTGGGAAGTACCAGTGGAAAAGGCATAATCGTCCTTAATGTAACTGCTGTAAATGTCGGTTCCCGGCGCGACGAAATCCACTTGTTTACCATAGGTGGAAAAGGGGGCAATTTTATCGAGTTCATCGATCGCACCGACGGTAATCACATGAGGTAAAGCACCTGGATAGTAAGACTCTTCCTTGCCATCGTTCCCAGAGGCTGCTACCAGTGTCACACCCTTTCGTTGGGCATAGTCTACAACTTCTTGATGGGGCAAGCCGCCACCCGTACTTTTGACGCCCAAACTCATATTCATCACATCGGCACCGTGATCAATCGCCCATTTAATCCCAACGTTGATATTATCAATTAATCCTGAACCAATGCGCTTATTCCCTTTTTTCATCGCCCCCAAAACCCGCACGGGCAAAATTCTACATTGGGGAACCACACCAGGTGGCATGCGATCGCCTTTAGCTGCGATAATCCCGGCAACGTGGGTTCCGTGTCCCACTTCATCTTCTGGGTCTTCATCGAAGCCCAAAAAGTCGCCGACAAATTTACCCGCACCGTTGATAATATCAACAAAATCGTATCCTGGTAGCAGTACCTCTGCCAGTTCCGGGTGATTGAGATCAACACCGGTATCAAGAACTGCTATAGTTATAGTTGGGGCACCACGAGTAAAAAGCTGATGAGCTTCTGGAACCCCAATTACCAGGCGCGATCGCGCCCCAGTGGTCACACTCATTTGCATCGGTTGCAATTCCGGTAAGTCGGCATAACCGATGTCACCCATAGCTGCAGATTCCACAATTGGCAGCTGAGATAACTGCTGCAAAACTGCAGGGGGCAATGCCCGATGGCTCTGTAAAATGAGGCGATAGATGCGATCGAGCCCACAGTCGCATTCGCTTCTACTCCATTGGCGCTCAGCACTGTCGTATTCTTTAGTCACCCAAAAGGGAAACTGGTAACGGTCAAAAACTGCATCCACATCAGGATGTAGCCGTGTTTTTACCAAACTTTGATCTGCAATTAACTTTTGCCAGTGAGGGATAGCTCCATCATTGGCCGGCGGGCGTTCTAGCTTCAGTCGGACGTGCCACTTCATTAGAGATTGCGCCTTCGTCTGACAATAATAATAATGCCAAATAAGATTTTGTTCTCTGGATAATTTTGACACTCCCTCGCTAAAAGCGAGGGATTCTTAGGTCGTGGGGATTCCAACGAATTTACCCTCACTAAGCATCTTGACCGTATGCCCTACGGCTGCAAGCCCGCGTATCGCGACTACTTGAGCGGCTGCCACGTCTCTATCTGTGGT
>JAAHGS010000202.1 GCA_010692645.1 Symploca sp. SIO2E9 | reverse complement strand
TTATTTCAGCCATTTATAGTGCCTCAGGCAGCAAAAGCAGCAAGCAAATTAGGGTTAGTCGAAGCGTGTGAAATGACTGAATCACGTGATACACACTATGGCTGATTTGTACAGTGCGTAACTCCTAGGAAGTTATCTGCCGTTACTCATCTCAACATTTAAACCTCCTCCTATAGCGCAAAACACAATCACTCTCCTGATTCCTGATTTTGCTATGAGGTTTTACTTTTAAGCAGATTCAGAATATATAAGGGATTTTTAGAGATAAATATTTATTTTTTTAAAAAATAAATATTTATTCTTGACATAAGTCATTGATTATTGTATCTTAAAAATGCAAGGTAATTTTTGCTCAACAATTTAGAAACTTGTCATTTCCAATTTTCTGATTGAACTCAACAGTGAACTAAAATTATGAGTCAGCTAAAACAGAGTTTGTTGATAGTTTTAAGTTGTCTGGTTCTTACATTAATAACGTTTTTGGCAGCCGAGCCATCCTTAGCCGCTAGTGACTGTGTTGGAAGAGATTGCCTTCAAAAAGAAATTCTCGCTCCAGATGAACTTCTCACTCCAGATGAAATTCTCGCTCCAGATGAACTTCTCACTCCAAAAGGTTTGCCAGCTAAGCGGTCCTTTGCACCTAATGGTTGCCCTGGAAGAGACTGCATCCACCATGAACTTAGAACTCAAGCAGTTTGTAGATTGCAAGGCTCTGACAAATCGCCTCTACCGCCAACGGGAAGAACTCCAGGATGGTATAAAGGACTCAATACTGAAATCGACAATAGGATTTTAGGCGGTAATATTGTTGCCTATAAAATCCGTTGGTTTAATGGTTCATGGTCAAACTGGTATGTCACTGGAGTCAACGATATCGATTATAAATTTAACATCGGTAGTAACGACATGCGCCGTATTTGGAGCTATTTCACTGATCACCAACACCAATACATTCTTTGCAAATAGCCCTAACAGTATGTATAAGAATCATAAAATATGGCATTGGAAATCACTTAACTGCTATTTAAAAATAGCCTAGTGATAGTATTCAAATGACATAGATTTATGAACTAAAATCTATTCAACAGGACTTAGGTAATTACACTTCATATAGTGTAGTTACCTAAGCCCTATCTATGATTTTCTGATTCATTTTAGCAAATTTACCAAAGTAAATTATATAGCAACGGACATGTCGGTTAGGACATCCTATTTTGATTTATAGCAACGGACATATCAGTTAGGACATTCTATTTTGATTCAAAGGGAGCAGGGAGCAGGGAGTAGGGAGTAGGGAACAAGGAAGTGTCCTAATCATAGTGGCGACGGCTATATCTATTGAAGAGATAATTGTTTTAGCTTAGAAGCTGTATCTTCAGGACTATTCTCATTAGGAAACACTAAAATACCCTTGATTTTATCGTTAGCAACTATTTCTGGTAAGCGATGTAATTGTTGATCAGAAATAGCAATTCCATCATATTGCTGGGCATAATCTACTTCTGCTGAAAAATTTTTATCATTATAAGCTTGAATAAAAACTCGATCTACATTCCATTTTGACCAATCGGCAGCAAAATATCTTTTAGCCCAATAGGGATTATGATGACAAAGATCAAAACTAACCTTTTGGTTAGCTTGTTTCATAGCACTGATCATTTCTTGTGAAAAAATAGTTAGTTTATTAGTGCGATCAACTTTACCTGGTAACTCTGCATGATAACCCAGATAATCATCCCATTGAACTGCATCAATCTTGGGATATCTTTGGACAAATTCCACTAAGACATCTCTGAAAAAATTAGCAACCTCAGGAATTTCTACATCAAGAATATAATGCTCGATTCCTGGATAGGTGCGGTCAACTCCAGGTACAACCCATTTGCGCTCAATAGCTAAATTAAAAATTGGGCTATTTTCATCTATTTTGATACCCTTTTCAAAATAAGCATGAACTTCCATGTCATGTTTATGCGCTTCATCAATTAACCAATCTAACCAACGCTCAAGAAACAAATTGGGGCAACTTTTACTACCGAAAGTTTGTTGCATAACTTCACTGTTATACATGGTACAAGCATTGCCCCAAACGCCATGAATAATAGTATTAATTCCTTGAGAGTGATAATAACGAACTTGTTCTCTAATCTTTTTTTCACTGGCATTATTAGTAATTTGATAACGACTTATATAAATTCCTCTGATTGCTTTTTTCTCCTGAGGAGTTACTGTTGGTGGTGAAGCTAGTTGGTTATTAGGTTCAACAATTGGCGACTTTGGTAAAGAGGGTGTGGGAGTTATGGTAGGCTCAGTTGGAGC
This sequence comes from Symploca sp. SIO2E9, assembly GCA_010692645.1. Classification (GTDB taxonomy): domain Bacteria; phylum Cyanobacteriota; class Cyanobacteriia; order Cyanobacteriales; family Coleofasciculaceae; genus SIO3C6. Next base: position 9,557 of record JAAHGS010000202.1, on the reverse strand, counting down.
CGAAACTGGCTGATTATTAGGTTCAACAATTGGCGACTTTGGTAAAGAGAGTGAAGGGCTTATGGCCGGCTCGGTTGGAGCCGAAGATTCTGATTTAGCTGCAGTCGAATTTAAACCAGGAATAGCTATTGGTAGATTTTGAGGTAGAAGTTTGCTAATGGCTAAACTTCCTTGATGGTTAAACCACCAATAACCACCTCCTAAAACCAGTAAGATTAAAGAAATGGGAATATTTGAGCATCCACATCCCCTAGGCTCTTTCTTGTGATTCTTTTGATTCTTTTGATTCGGCATCGTCAAATTGTGGTATCAAAGTAATATATTTTTACAGTTCCCTAACTTGGCTTATTTGTATCTATCTTTAAGAAGAGGAAGTTGTTGCCAAGAGAAAAAAGATCAGTGCTGTTGTTATCATTGGTGCGCTTAGTAGAGTCGTTCAGACTAACAGTCTGGCATAGTAACTCTGGAAAAGCCAAAATTGTTAGTATCCTAGTTTGCAATCACTTAATTCTATTCTTGAGGAGGATGGTTCTCCATCGCAGCAACTAGGTCATCAAGACTACATTGAAGAATTTCTGTCAAACGCTTAGTTTGGGTCAAGGTTAGGCGTGGCTCATCTTCTCCTGTCTGGGTTTGTCTTTCTATCGCTACAAGTAGTTCCTCAAGAGAGCATTGCAATCCGTCTAACAGCCTCTTCGTCTGAGTCAAGGTCAAATAAGGTTCGTGCTCTCCTCTCTCCCAAGCACTAACAGTCTTGATTGTCACATCAACTATATCAGCTAGTTTTCGCTGTGTCAGACCAGCACGCTTTCTCAGCTGTGCAAGCGTGAGTTGATCATCACTTCTTTTTTGGTTGACCATCTCTCTTGCTTGTCATATTATACCCATGTATGCACAGTGCGTGTATACAGCCAATCTATAGTCAGAAGCCAGCGCAGACACTTGCCAGGTAGAAGCGCTGGCTCTGGCTCCGTTATTGAATGGAGTAACCATAATTATGAGCTACAAAGACCGACTTTTTCCGTGGTGCGTGATCACTCCACAGCCTAATATGCAGACAAGAATCCTCATCCGCTGCCGCCGTCGCTCTGACGCAGAAGCCTATCAGCGATTCTTCAAGGCCAACGATCCCACAGTTTCTTATGAAATTATGTTTGAGGTGACTCCAGAGTGCACTAACTCACAACAATAAACTAGCATTGGCTTTCCCGGTATTTGCTGGAGTAAGTTAGGGCGGGTTTTGTGGAAAAATTGTTGGTTGAAATCATGATTGATCTGCTAAAATCGCCCTTGAATACTGCCCGTGTTGAGTGCAACTGACTAGCCAAAGCAACTTTGGCTGATAATCACTCTCCAAGTCATCATGTCCCTGCCCCTAGAGCGTCAAATTGAAAAAAATGCCACAGCCTAACAGTCGGTTTATGCAAGAGGCAATTGCTCTATCTTTAAAGAGTGTTAACTCTGGCGGTGGTCCATTTGGGGCAGTTATTGTCAAGGATGGAGAGATTATTGCCAAAGCTCACAATCAAGTCACTTCAACTAATGACCCAACTGCACACGCCGAAATCGTGGCGATTCGCCAAGCCTGCAAAGTCCTAAACACTTTTCAACTTACTGGTTGCCAACTCTATACCAGTTGTGAACCTTGCCCAATGTGTTTGGGAGCAATTTACTGGGCAAGGTTAGATCTGGTATACTATGCCAATACCAAGTTTGACGCTGCCCAAATTGGATTTGACGATCAATTCATATATAAAGAATTAGATCTATCCATAAGCGATCGCCAACTGCCGATGAGTCAATTAATGCGGGATGAGGCCTTGGTAGTTTTCCAGGAATGGGCAAATAAAACAGATAAAGTGGAATATTAGTCCTTCAGCGTCTTGGCAAACAGCTCTCTCAAACGCTCTAAAACTGGTGACATATCCTCAGGTAAGATGCGCACATCAAGGATGCTGAAGATATACTAATCAACTGCTTGACATCCTCCCATCGCGCTCAAGCGAGAGTCTCCTGCCGCGAAAACAGATGATGTAAGACATCACACTTCAATCTTGAACATATTTCAGATAATTGTGTCATTTTCGACAAAAAAAATAACAATTTTCTTTCTAAACCCAGTGCTAGAATAGTAACTATAGCCAGTCTATTTGATTCGTAAAATAAAGTTGTTGCGAGGCAATAGGGAGTAGCTACTAGAAAAATTTGACCTTTCATTTAGACTCACTATAGTTATAAAACTGTTGCTACCAAAGCAAGGTCAATACTAAATAAGAAGCAAAAATGCTCTATACAAAAGACTTGTACGGTAGTCCATAAAACTGTTGGAATGGAGTACAGCTATACCCAATTTTATGCTTGAGAAGACTCCGTTATGATCTTTGAGTTAACGGGATAAATCCTCGTAATTGATTAATCAGGAGTACTCTGCCATGAACACTCCCCTCAAATGCCTCAATTACATCAATGATTACTGGATACCAGCCCAAGCGGGAGAAACTCTCGAAAGCCGCAACCCTAATGACTGGCGAGAACTAGTAGCAACCTTTCCTCGTTCCACTGTTGCCGATGTCGATGCAGCGGTTGAGGCAGCACGTCAAGCGTACTACAATTGGCGTCTGGTGCCCGCCCCAGTGCGTGCAGAACTTATCCATCGTGTCGGCGAAATCTTGCTCCAGCGAAAAGAAGAAATAGCTTACCTGATGAGTCGAGAGATGGGTAAGCCCCTGACTGAGTCGCGGGGTGACGTCCAAGAGGGAATTGACTGCGCCTTCTACTATGCTGGAGAAGGTCGTCGCTTATTTGGTCAGACGATGCCATCGGAGCTGGGCAACAAATTTGCCATGACTATACGTGTTCCAGTCGGTGTCTGTGCCTTAATTACCCCCTGGAATTTTCCCATTGCAATCCCCTGCTGGAAAGCTATGCCTGCCCTTGTCTGCGGCAATACAATTATTCTCAAACCCGCTAAAGACACACCAGGATGCGCCACTCTCCTTACCCAAATTTTTCAGGAAGCCGGTTTACCAGCAGGAGTAGTTAACCTAATTCACGGTTCTGGTGAAGAAGTGGGTAGGGCATTAGCAGAGCATCCCAGCATTAATTTAGTATCTTTTACTGGTTCCTCTCAAACCGGGGCAGAGGTTGGCGCGACTTGTGGGCGCAGCCATAAACGTGTCTGCCTAGAAATGGGCGGTAAAAATGCCCAAATTGTTATGGAGGATGCTGACTTAGACTTAGCCCTTGAAGGAGCACTATGGGGGGCCTTTGGTACCACAGGGCAGCGTTGCACTGCCACCAGCCGTCTAATTCTGCATTACCAGATTAAAGCTGAATTCACAGAAAAACTCCTAGAGCAAGCTAGTAAGTTACGTCTAGGCCCTGCGACAGAACCGGAAACTGATCTTGGTCCATTGGTGAACTCTGCCCAGAGAGCAAGAGTTATCGAATATATTACCTTAGCTCGCAGCGAGGGAGCTAAGGTTTTGATGGGAGGAGAAGCATTGGCAGAAGGGGAACTCAAACACGGTTATTTCTTTCAACCAACTATCCTAGATTTAGTCACCCCCCAGATGCGCATAGCTCGCGAAGAAATCTTTGGTCCAGTGGTGACTTTGATGGAGGTGAATTCCTTTGAAGAAGCGATCGCTCTCCTCAATAACACTGCCTATGGTTTATCCTCCTCTGTCTATACCCGCGATGTCAACCGCGCCTTCCAAGCCATACGCGATATCGAAGCAGGAATTACCTATATCAATGGTCCAACTATTGGTGCGGAAGTACACCTCCCCTTCGGTGGCGTCAAGCAGACTGGTAATGGTCATCGTGAAGCTGGTAGTGCAGCCCTTGATGTATTTACAGAGTGGAAGAGTGTATATGTGGATTTTTCTGGTCACTTGCAGCGTGCCCAGATTGATAATCGCTGAAAAGGGAAAAGGGATTAGATTTAATTTAATTAATTTTATTGAAAATTCTACTCCCTACTCCCATAAGATTTAACTTTTAAGAAATCACTTTTCATTGCTTTTTTACTTTGGCAATAATTCTACTCTACAAAGGATGCTAATAAGAGTACTTGCTACACAAAAAAACAACAACACAAGAGAATTGATTTCCATGAACAATGAACTTACCCTTCCTCAAACACCTCAAATAGTGACATCTTTGCCTGGTTCTCGTGCTCAAGTGCTTATAGAACGTGATCAAGCAGTTACTTCTCCTTCCTATACTCGTGGCTACCCATTAGTAGCATCTCGGGGCCAGGGTTGCATGATTGAAGATGTGGATGGTAATGTCTTTCTGGATTTGACGGCGGGAATTGCTGTGACTGCAACTGGTCATGGTCACCCCTTGGTAGTTGAAGCAATCCAGAATCAGGCAGCGCAGCTTTTACACATGTCCGGGACTGATTTTTATTATGCACCTATGGTAGAGTTGGCAGAACAACTAGCAGAGCGTGCGCCTTTCCCCAAGCCATTAGATGGTACTTGTGCCCGAGTGTTTTTCACTAACTCTGGGACTGAATCAGTTGAAGGAGCACTGAAACTGGCTCGCTATTATACTCGAAGACCATTAGTGGTGGCGTTTCTGGGTGGGTTTCATGGACGAACCTACGGGGCAATGTCTCTAACAGGTTCTAAAGTCGTTCAGCGCCAAGGATTTGGTCCACTCCTACCCGGTGTAACCCATATCCCTTACGGCACTCATGCCAGTCTCGATTATTTAGAGGAAAAGCTATTTCCCACTGTGCTGCCAGCAGAGGAAGTTGCGGCAATTGTCGTCGAACCGATCCAGGGAGAGGGTGGCTATATTGTGCCGGAGGACGGTTTTTTGGAGAGAATTCGCTCAATTTGCGATCGCTACGGTATCTTGATGATTGTTGATGAAGTCCAGTCGGGGATGGGGAGGACTGGTAAACTATTTGCGATCGAGCATTGGGGCATCATGCCCGATATTATTACTTTAGCTAAAGGTATTGCTAGTGGTTTGCCCTTGGGCGCAATCCTATCTCGACCAGAGCTGATGACCTGGCCTGCCGGTTCCCATGCTACCACTTTTGGAGGTAATCCGGTGGCTTGCGCTGCTGCTAAGGTGACGCTGCAATTGTTAGAAGCTGGAATAATTGACAATGCCCGTAAGATGGGGAAACAATTGTTCTCAGGTTTGACTCAACTCTCGTTGAGATTTGAGAGGGTTTCCCCACCGCGTGGTAAGGGGTTGATGGTGGCGATTGATTTGTTAGACGCAGAGGGCAATCTTGATTCTCAACTGCGCAATCACATCGTGGACAAGGCTTTCTATCAAGGTTTGTTGCTACTCGGTTGTGGTAAGGCAGCAATTCGATTTTGTCCACCACTAGTTATTGACAGCAATCAAATTCAGACTGCTTTAAAAATTATCGCCCAGATACTGGAAATATCCCATGAAAAGTGCAGAAATTGCCCTTCAACTTTGGGCTAGACTCTGGGAAGACTACAGCCACAGAGTCGAGTATGCCCGCATCTATGAGCATATGATTCGGGAGGGAGGAGGTACGATTGCTAATGACCACATTGCCTTCCGCTCTCTACGCTTGACTATTGAGGGTATTGATGGGAAAATTAATTTAGGGCTTCCTTATCTTGGAGGCATTGCTGAAGCTCTGGGTTACTCTGCAGTTGAAGAATACAAGTTTCCTCAAAAGCATCTCTATGCCCGTCACTACAGCCATCCAGAACAAGAACACTTAAAGCTGCCGAAGCTTTTTATCAGTGAACTGATGGTGGAGGAACTACCTAAACCCATCACTGAACAGATTGAGCAGGTAGTTAGTACTGGTAGCTTTTTCGACTTCCACAACCTCAATCAAGAAATTGAAGCCGCATCAAGTGTAACCGAGTTAGAGAGAATTATCGCTAAACTGCAAGTTGTCTTCACCCGTCCCTGGGAACCTCCCCAGCGCTCTCTACTGGAAGCAGTGAATGAAATTAGCCAATACGGAGCCTGGATCTTACTACATGGTTATAGTGTAAACCACTTTACTGGCTATATCAACTGCCAGAATACACCTCAATACCAGGATATTGAAACTACAGCCTCTGGACTAGAGGAGCGAGGTGTACCAATGAAGGCTGAGATTGAGGGTAGTAAGGGCAGTGGTTTGCGTCAAACTGCGACGCAAGCGGTTACAGAGATGGTTTCAGTTAGGGATGATCACAGCGGTGAACTAATTGAAATACCTTGGACTTATGCCTACTATGAGCTTGCCGAGCGTAATCTTGTGGAAGTTGGACCGGGGCAGAAAGTGCTATTTGAAGGGTTTCTCAGTTCTCAGGCTCGAAATTTGTTTGAGATGACCCACAGTAGGTCAATGTTAGTCTGGAGAAAGCAAACAAAGCCTTAAACTAAGAATTTAGAGTAATGAGCCGTCAGGAAACAAAAGCGATCGCTCGTGAACTAGCACTCCAAATTACCATCTTAGGGGGATTTATTGCCCTAATGTGGATTCTGGAGCTTGCAGATATTTTAGTTCTCGGACAAAGACTTAACTTCTTCGGTATCCATCCCAGAGAGGAAATTGGACTTCGTGGCATTCTATTTGCCCCTTTTCTCCACGGTAATTTGCCTCACCTAATCGCCAATACCATACCCTTTCTAACTCTGGGCTGGTTTGTGATGTTACAGGAAACCAGCGACTTTTTTATAGTTACGGCGATTACTATGCTGGTTGGTGGGCTTGGTGTTTGGTTATTTGGCGCAACTGGCTCTGTTCATATTGGGGCAAGTGTACTTATTTTCGGCTACCTTGGCTTTCTCCTGCTGCGCGGCTACTTTGAACGCAATCTGCCCTCAATTATGCTCTCACTTATTGTCGGTGTCCTTTACGGAAGCGCAATTTGGGGAGTGTTACCGACACAGCGAGGGGTTTCCTGGGAAGGACATTTATTTGGCTTCATCGGCGGTGTAATTGCTGCACGTCTCTTAACAGAGCGAAAGAAAGCTTAACCTATTGAACTTGTATCCTTGATAGATGGGGAGAGGGGGAGACGCGGAGACGCGGGGAGGGGGAGATGGGGAGAGGGGGAGATGGGGAGAGAGGGAGATGGGGAGAAATTATTCTTCTGGGCTAACTTTTATCGGAGAACTAAGAGGCGTTGTACTTCATCAAGCCTGAAAACTGTTATAACTAACCAATGATTCTCTAGGTCTTTGCGTCTTTGCGTCTTTGCGTCTTTGCGTCTTTGCGTCTTTGCGCGAAACTCATTCATGCCCTTATTCAGCAACGCCACATTAATCTTTCCCTTCACTGCCTCAACCCTAGCGATAACTAATGCCAAAAAAGCAGAAATTCCCTTACCTGGTTGGTTCCAAATGGACATCCCTAAAACAAACTTGGGGTTGGCGGCATTTTCAAGTGGTCAATCGCAAAAACGAAGGTAAGTGGGTTTTTGCAGAAATGGTTGCCTCCTGTGACTCCAATGTCCGTTTTTGGCTCAATGCCCAACAACTCAAAGACTGTTCCTTGTGGCAAGCTGGCTGGCAATCTTTGGAAGAAATCAAAGAAATTGAGCGAGATTTACCTTGATTCTAATCTTATTCTCAGGTTAATTTAATCTACAACTAATTCCTATAACATAAGGTCATCTCAAACTGGATTTATAGCACTACGCATTTAGGTTAGGACATTTCTAAAGTCTGAAACCCTTTGACAGAATGCTGTTCCCTGTTCCCCGTTCCCTGTTCCCTAGCGCGTAGCGCTATAGTATTCAAGAACTAGCCGCGTGAGGTGACTTGATGAATAAACTGATTAAAATCGCCCTCAGTAGCACTTCTCTAGTGGCAATTTGTTTTAGCGCCCTAGTTGTCAATGCTGGTGGTTGGGAAAACTTCAAACTCCGTTACTTTCATCTCACTGCTTACCTTCACAATCAAGGGCAAGAACTTGGTGACTTACAAAAGCAAAATATTAATCTGACAAAATCTACACGTATTAACTTAGATCAACTCCTCAATGGGGGACCACCTAAAGACGGTATCCCCAGTATTGACAATCCCAAGTTTGACACTGTAGATACCACGCCTTTTAGTAAAGACGAGCTAGTAATTGGTGTAGTAGTTAACGGAGAAGCAAAAGCCTATCCCTTCGGGATTATGAACTGGCACGAGATGGTTAACGATACAGTTGGTGGAGTTAACCTTAGCGTTTCCTACTGTCCTCTTTGTGACACAATCGTCGCCTTTGAGCGCGGCAGTAGCACCTATGGTGTCTCAGGTAAACTTTACCAAAGTTGCCTGGTGATGTATGACCGTGCAGACGATACCCTCTACTCCCAACCTTGGGCAGTTGATATCGTTGGTTCTAAGGTTAACCGCAACCTTACTAAAATTCCAGCTGTGAAAACAAACCTCGGTGCTTGGCTAGCAAAGTATCCCCAGAGTAAAATTCTCTCAACTGACACTGGTCATACTCGAGATTACCAGGGTTATCCCTACGGTAGTTACTATACTGATGAACAGATTATTTTTCCTGTCCGCAATCAAAACAAGCGCCAACTTCACCCCAAAGCAATTGTCAGTTATATCTGGGAAGCCGATAACGCCAAGCCCACCAACCAGTTTTCTGGTAGCAGCCGCCAATTTGTTCACAGCGAACTAGAACAAGTGGTCGAAAAGATTGTAGAATTCAATGGCAGACAAATACGTGCACGCTGGGACAAAGATTTAAAAACCGTAATCGTTGAAGAACTTGATCAAACCCCGATACCGAGTTCTACAGCCTTTGCCTTTGTTTATCCAGCCTTTTTCCTAAAATAACAGCTTCAAGGGTTGACAGAAGTTGGAAAGTATCCTCGTCATTATTCCTGTCCTTAATGAAGAAGCTACCATCACGGGAGTTATTAAGTCTCTACAATCCTATGGTCTAAAAAAAATTAGGGTTGTAGACAATGGCAGCACAGATAAAAGTGTCGAGAAAGCCAAAGCTGCTGGTGCAGAGGTTATACTTGAGCCTACTCCTGGTTATGGTCAAGCCTGTTGGCGGGGTTTGCAGCAACTGCCACCAGAAATTAATTGGATCCTCTTCTGCGATGGTGATGGAAGTGATGAACTGAGTCAACTGCCCGAGTTTCTTGCTAAGCGGGATAACTTTGATTTGATTTTGGGTAACCGCCGTGCTACCCCTGCGGGGCGAGCAGCAATGACTCCCGTACAAAATTTTGGTAATTGGCTAGCTACCTTCCTCATCAATTGGGGTTGGGGATACCGTTATTGTGACTTAGGGCCACTGCGCTTAATTCGCCGCTGTTGTCTAGAGCAAATCCAGATGCAGGATAGAGGATTTGGTTGGACAGTGGAAATGCAAGCACGAGCTGTTGAATGCAGGCTTCGTATCTGTGAAATTCCTGTAGGCTATCGCTTGAGACAGGGGGGGCGCTCGAAAATTTCTGGTACTGTTTCGGGCAGCATTAAGGCAGGAACAGTAATTTTGAGTACTATCTTCAGTTTATACCTGCGCCGACTAAGGGGGAGAGGGGGGGATGGAGAGATGGGGAGATGGGGGGAGGGGGAGATGGGGAGAG
>JAAHGS010000201.1 GCA_010692645.1 Symploca sp. SIO2E9 | reverse complement strand
AGGGCATGTTAGCTAAGCATTGTTTAGATGCTGGTTGGGGTCAATTTTTGCAAATACTAGAGCAGTGCTGCTGGAAGCGTGGTGTCTATTTCCAAAAGGTAGACAGCAAGAAAACTTCTCAGATATGCCCTAACTGTCTAACCGAGACTGGAAAGAAAACTCTGGCACAAAGAACACACCATTGCCACCATTGCGGCTATAGCACTGATAGAGATGTGGCAGCCGCGCAAGTAGTCGCTATACGGGGACTTGCAGCCGTAGGGCATACGGTCAAGATGCTTAGTGAGGGTAAATTCGTTGGAATCCCCGTGACCTAAGAATCCCTCGTCTCCGGCGAGGGAGTGTCAATGAGTCGTAGTTCAATATTGACGAAGTTACTTCCAGGAGCGATACTTGACAGAAGATGGTATTTCAGGGATGTCTGCAGTATTAAAAGTTGGCGATCGCACGATTACAGCAGAAGAAATTATTCCTCTATTAGCAGGGTATCAATTACTACCGCCCTTGCTGCGTGCAATTATCATTGACGAGGCAATCGCTTTGATAACCTGCACAGATGAGGAAAAAGCCAAAGCCCTGGAGCAATTCTATGGGCAAAATCAGATTGACTCACCAGAAGCTCAACAAGCTTGGCTCAAGCGTCAAGGCATGAGTGCTGAGCAATTAGAAGCTTTGGCAACCAGAGAGTTGAAAATTGAAAAGTTCAAACAACAGACTTGGGGACACAAACTAGAATCCTATTTTCTCGGGCGCAAGTCAAAATTAGACCGGGTGATTTACTCTCTAATTCGCACTCAGGATCCAGGAATTATTCAAGAAATATATTTCCGGATTCAAGAAGAAGAGCAGTCTTTTGCTGAACTAGCAAGGGAATACTCCAAAGGTCCTGAGGCTCAAACTGGCGGTTTGATTGGTCCAGTAGAGATGAGTACACCTCACCCCATACTGGCAAAAATTCTGGTTGCCTCTCAACCAGGGCAAGTTTGTCCGCCAACACGCTTAGGGGAATGGCTTGTAATTGTGCGTTTGGAGAAATTTATTCCAGCTCAGCTGGATGAGGCTATGCGCAGAAGACTGATGAATGAGTGCTTTACTAGTTGGCTTACCCAACAGCTGAATCAGCAGTTGGGATTGGATCAATAGCTCCTAGCTGTTTGTTGCTCAAACTGACGAATCAGGGTTTTGTGCACCATCACCTAGGCACAAGAGTGGAATCTTAAGCTGAAGATAATATCTTATGCTTAAGATAAACCTTAGGGACACTAAAACTAAATAAACTAAACTCTAAAAACTCAGCGCTAAAAATTGCAGGTATTAGCCAAATCTTGCACAAACTATCAAACTAAGGGTGATAACTACCATAGCTACGTAGCCAAAACTTAACTTTTCTTTTGCCAGCGCCATAATGACCTATACTACGACCATTCAAGAATTCCTGGGCGGCATATCTCCTTTTGATCAGTTGTCATCAGCAGTACGAGGGAAACTCTTAAAACAGTGCCAGCTGCTGCGCTATCGAATGGGTCAGCCGATCGTGGTACGGGAGAAAATGCCAGCCCAAGTCTCCATTTTATTTGAGGGTCAAGCTCGTCTCCTCGGTTACGATCCCCGCCGCCAGACTCCAATAACTCTGAAGTTATTGCAACCAGGAGCAATTATTGGCTGGGTCGGTTTGATTAGGGGGATACCTTGTGAAACTGCGATCGCCTCAACAGAAGCAGTTTGCATCACCTTTAACGCCAAGGATTTCTTTGACTGGCTGGAGAAGGAATCCTCAGTGGCAGCAGCCTTCAAGTCACGTTGCGCCTTAATAGAAATTTTTGACCTCTTAGGTGGAGAAATTGGCAATAGAGCTGAAGTAGATAGCGATCTCAAAGGACTTGCAATCAAAGCCTGGTCAAAAGCCTTGATCTATAACTTGGCTCCAGGCAAACAACTCTCCAGCCAACTTGATGCTGATCGTGCCTGGTTTATCAGCGGGGGAGCCTCAGCTAACTTACCAGTGGGAACTCGCCTTAATTCAGAAGCAGTAGCCTTTCTCAAAGTCAGCGGACCTGGGAAGACTCGCTTGGTAGGTATTCCTGACTCAATGCTCTCAGCCAAGTTTCTAGAGGAGGAAACAACATCCCCGGCAGTAAGTACCGAAGTAGTCCCAGAAATCCCCTATGCCCCTACACAAATTGAAGAAGGCTCTGTAGGCTATAGCAATGAGGAACAAGCTGTCCGACGGAGATATCCTTTTGTTCGCGGCAAAGGTCTAGTTGATGGTAGCTTAGCCTGCTTTGGCATGCTCAGTAAGTATTGGAGTATTCCTTTCCGCAAAGATATTTTACGCCGCGTTATTGGAAATCAACAATCCCGCGCTGGCAGCCTTTCCCTGCAACACTGCGGTGCTGTGGCTGAACTGATGGGACTCTCTGCACAATTAGCAAAGGTTCCTGCCAAAGCCGTTAGCAGACTGCCAACCCCAGCAATGCTCTCTTGGCACGAAGGCTTCGCCATCGTCTATGAAGCTAGCGAGCGAGAACTAGTGCTGGCAGTGCCAGAAACAGGAATTGTCCGCATCAAACCAGCCTCTTTCCAAGACAACTGGGGTGAAGAGGGACAGGTGCTGTTGCTCAAGCTTACTAAAGACACCCCCAAGAAAAAATTTGGACTCAATTGGTTTATACCTTCCCTGATTCGCTACCGCTTAGTCTTGACGGAAGTTTTAATTGCTTCCTTCTTTGTACAACTATTTGGTCTAGCCAATCCTTTGATGATCCAGGTGATCATCGACAAGGTAATCGTGCAAAATAGTCCCGACACCCTGCATGTACTAGGGATTTTATTGGTGGTGTTTGCAGTTTTTGAAGGACTGCTAACGAGTCTGCGTACCTACTTATTCGCAGACACCACCAACCGCATTGACATGGCACTGGGTTCAGAAATTATTGACCACCTGTTTCGTTTGCCTTTACGCTATTTTGAGAAACGACCAGTTGGAGAATTAGCTACCCGCATCAACGAGCTAGAAAATATCCGCCAGTTTCTGACAGGGACAGCTTTGACTGTGGTCTTAGATGCGGTGTTTTCCGTCGTCTATATTGTGGTCATGTTGATCTACAGTTGGGTGTTGACACTGGTAACTCTGGGGGTGATTCCCCTGTTTGTAATGCTGACGGTACTAGTTTCCCCAATTGTACGACGACAACTGCGTACCAAGGCAGAGCGCAACGCCCAAACCCAATCCTATCTGGTGGAAGTGCTATCGGGGATTGCCACCGTTAAAGCCCAAAATATTGAGTTGCGATCGCGCTGGAATTGGCAAGACCGTTATGCTCGTTATGTCAATGAGGGATTCAAGAATGTTTTAACCTCGACAGCAGCCAGTTCTACCAGTCAATTTCTCAACAAGCTCTCCGGCTTACTTGTACTTTGGGTGGGAGCTTATTTGGTATTAGATCAGCAATTAACCTTGGGAGGTTTGATTGCCTTCCGTATCATCGCTGGCTACGTAACTCAGCCCTTGTTGCGCTTAGCCAATATTTGGCAAAACTTCCAACAGACAGCACTATCTCTCGAACGCCTAAGCGATATTATTGATTCACCGCGAGAAGTTTCTGAAGATGACCGTAATAACATTCCCTTGCCTACCATTAAGGGAAATGTTGAGTATGAAGATGTTTCTTTCCGCTTTGCAGCTAGCGGTCCCCTAAATTTAAACAATATTAACCTACACATTCCGGCAGGTGCTTTTGTCGGCATTGTTGGTCAAAGTGGTTCTGGTAAAAGTACCCTGACCAAGCTTTTGGCTAGACTTTATGAGCCTAATTCTGGTCGAATTATAGTTGATGGTTATGATATCTCCAAAGTAGAACTTTATTCCCTGCGGCGTCAGATTGGTATTGTTCCTCAGGACTCACTTCTATTCGATGGCACAGTTCAAGATAATATTGCCCTGACTAATCCAGAAGCAAGTGCAGAAGAAGTTATTGAAGCGGCTAAGGTAGCTGCAGCTCACGATTTCATCATGAGCTTGCCTAGCGGCTACAATACTCGTGTCGGGGAGCGTGGCTCAGCTCTATCTGGGGGACAACGACAGCGAATTGCCATTGCCCGGACAATTTTGCAATCTCCTCGGATGCTAATTTTGGACGAAGCCACAAGTGCCCTAGATTATGAAACAGAGCGGCAGGTATCCCTAAGTCTGGCTGAAGCATATCAAGGACGCACCGTCTTTTTCATCACCCATCGCCTGAGTACAATTCGCAATGCTGAGATCATTCTAATGATGGATCAAGGATCATTAGTGGAACAGGGTACTCATGAGGAATTAATGAACCATAAGGGCCGCTACTACTGTCTATATATGCAGCAAGATGCTCAAGCTTAGTTTTGATTGAGAACTTAATAAACTGCCACTTTCCTCACCACCATGAACCAAACCAACGGCTCAAGTCCAAACCGACAAATTAGCTTAGCACCATCATCAGGTGTAAAGCCTCAAACCCAAACTACTGCCAGCAATCCTAATGGCAATGTTGCATTTGACCAGGCTGTCATTCTTAGGCAATCTCGTAATTGGTCACATGCCATCCTCTGGACAATTGTAGGCGTCAGTACCGCTTTAATACTTTGGGCAAACATTGCTGAAATTGAGCAAGCTGTTCCCGCCCAAGGTAAACTCGAACCCAAAGGCAATGTTAATGAGGTCAAAGCCCCTGCTGGTGGCGTGGTGACCGAAATTCACGTCAAGAGTGGGGATAGAGTTGAGAAAGGAGATTTGCTCATTACCCTCGAGCCGAAAGTCCCTCAGGCTCAACTGGCTTCTCTAAGTAAAGTTCGTGCCGCTTTAATTAAAGAAAATCAATTTTATCGCTCTCAACTCAGGAATGCTAAACTCTCAGATGTTAAAGATCAAGAAATATCTGACCTAGAACTTTCTAGAGAGATCACCTCTCTGACTCAAAATCGAGCAGCTTTACTGGCGGAAAATGAACTGTATAGAACCTTACTGCGTGGAGGTTCAGGAGCTAACCTCACTCCCCAACAACGTCTGCGTTTTGAAGCTGCTAGAAGTGAACTGCTATCACGCGTCGCTGCCGCCGAGAAGGAAGTCGAGCAATTGCGAGAACAGCGTCGGCAGAATCAAGCTCAACTAGAAACTGCCAGAAGTAGCTTTATTGTTGAGCAGGGAATTCTCGGCGAAATTGAGCCTTTAGCGCGAGAAGGAGCAGTTCCCCGTGTCCAACACCTTAGACAGGAACAAGAGGTAAAAACCAGGCAGGCTGATGTTGAGGTAAGAGTTTTAGAAGAAGAGCGCCTGAAATTAGAAATTGTCAAAGCCCAAAAACAACTAGAAAATACGATTGCTCTCTCTGGGAAAGATTTAAACGACCAGATCGCGGCAAATGAAATCAGAATTGCTGAAATTGACTCACAGTTGAACAAAGTTATTGTTGAAAACGAGAAACAAATTGCAGACATTGATAGTCAGTTGAGTCAGACAAATATCTCTTTAAGCTATCAAGAACTTAGAGCTCCAGTCCCTGGAACCGTCTTTGATTTACAACCTCCCTCAGCAGGATATGTTACTAATCCTAATGAGCCAGTTCTCAAGATTGTTCCTGATGATGGTCTTGTTGCTAGAGTTTTTCTTACTAACAAAGATATTGGTTTTGTCGAGGAAGGCCAGAAAGTTGATGTCAGGATTGACTCCTTTCCCTTTAGTGAATTTGGGGATATCAAAGGTGAGCTAGACTCGATTGGCTCAGATGCACTGCCGCCTCAACCAGACGAAAATCGCCCCTTCTACCATTTTCCAGCTGAAATTAAATTGGATAAGGAGTCACTGGTAGTTAATGAAAATCACTCCATACCGTTGCAATCTGGGATGTCAGTCAGTGTCAATATTAAGACGCGCAAGCGCTCTGTGCTGAGTATTTTCACTGAGCAATTTATGAACACAACTGAGAGCTTAAAAACTGTGCGTTAAAGCTGGTGTTGATGGGGTGAGCGAAAAAAAGGGTGGGGGAACAAGTAAGCAGACGCTCCAGACGCTCCAGACGCTCCAGACGCGGAGAATTAAAATTCCAACCAAAATTTCGCTCACCCGTGTTGATGGTTCATTGTTGATTGTGTAATCAAGATGAACCACTAATTGTCATAAATTTCATTACACCCCAAAACTTACACCCTAGTTAATTATTATCATGAGGTTGCCAAAACTTATGGGTAATGTGAAAGTGACAAGGGAGCAGTTCTCAGCCCTAAATAAACTCTATGCATGCTGCCATCAAGCAAATCTGTTCGCGCCTGAAACTATACCTGCGCTGGGCAATCCTCGGCGGAACATTATTTTTTCTGGCTAAAGCTTTAAAAGAGAACTGGCAGGAAGTAGTAGCAATAGCAATTAGGATCGATAGCTGGGGATTAACATATCTAGTAATCTCCTTGGTAGTAACCCTAAGCGCACATATTTGGTCTGGTTGGACTTGGAGTTTGATTTTCGGGGAATTAGACAAACCTGTGCCTGGTAGTTGGGGTATCAGAGTCTACTTGATTACCAACATTGCTAAGTATTTACCAGGGAATATTTGGCATTTCTATGGTCGAGTTAGAGAAGCACAAGCGATAGGAATTCCTTTTTTGATCACGAGTCAAAGCGTGTTAATGGAATCTCTGCTGATGAGTGCTGCTGCTCTGTTGATTGCTTTGCTTACCACTCCCCAAGCTAACTTGGGGATTAGAGCCCCAATTCTAGCCCTGATACTGATAGGAGTTCATCCTCGGGTCTTAAACCCTTTAACTCAATATTTAGCTATATTGAAAGGCAAAGTACAAAAAAAGTCTACTGCTGACAAGGGGATTGCTGAGGTCAAACGCTATCCACTCCTACCACTTTTGGGAGAATTAGGTTTTGTCGGACTGCGAGGTGCTGGGTTCTTGATCGCAATTTTAGCTTTGCGCCCATTTGCGCCTACTGAGATTCCTCTCTTGCTGAGTGCCTTTAGTATCTCTTGGGTGCTAGGTTTAGTTATCCCAGGAGCTCCGGGAGGATTCGGGGTGTTTGAAGCAACGGCAATTACTCTCTTAGATGGGTACTTTTCAGATGGAATTGTTTTGAGTGCTGTTGCTCTCTATCGTCTGATCAGTACTCTTGCAGAAGTAATTGGTGCAGGTTTAGCATGGTCTATTGGCATCATCCCCGCCCTAAAGAACAGAGACTCCTAATTTCAGCCTAGGAGAAATCAAGGTTTCAACCCAGTTTGACAGAAGAGGGCTAAAAACAAACAGTCTGCGGATAATTGCCATCCGCTAATTTTGTACTTAACTGAGCTAGAGTGCTTCTTCAAGTTGAAATACCCTATTTATATTACTTAATATATTATCCAAACTAAAGAAAAATCATCCTAAAGGCTCATGACTAATCTACACATAAATGTAAAAGTATAGTTGTATAGAGTTCTAAAGCAAATGCAAACCTCAATTTATCTTCTAACTGTTAAGAACTCTAATTGACTCGCTTTTGCCATCAATTCTAGCATGTTGAAACTTGCAGATCTAGATGATTTCGATTCAATAACTCTCTAATTTTTTGGTGGCAGTGACCATAAGCAAGAGGTCGGAGAATAATCACTTGCTTAGTCATATCTACTGCTACTCAAACCCATGCTGAGATATGGTTTATGCCTAGTCAGCCTCTGTAAATTCTTGGGCGAATTACAGGGCGCAGTATCTTGGGTTTTGAGTACCCAGAAACTTGTGATATCTACCTCGTTCCTGTCTTTGACCAGGGTGAAATGTTGTTCATTGTTCATTGTTCATTGCTCATTGTTAGCAGAAAATCAATGATGAACTCTGAAAATTGAACTATTAAGATTCTGAATTATAAAATTATCAAAATTCAGAATTGTACCAAGATTTTTAGGTTAGTATTTCTACCGTTACACCTATCAAGAACCAGAGTGTAATCTTCCTCAGTAGTCCAGTATGAATAGAACCAGACACTGTGGATATGTTTGAAACTCAATCACCACAAATCAGCCTGTCTCCAGAAATTGAATCCCCTGAAATAAACCTTGAAAATAATGGGGAATTTCTGAGAACAAATAATGCGGCATTATCTCTATCTTCTTTACCTGAAGTCGGGGAATTCCAGAGTCAGTCAGGCGGTCTCAATATGTCCATCGAGTCTTTACCTTTAGAAGATAAAGGTAGTAATATGACTCGTATGAATCAACCAGAAGACCTTGTCATTGGTGTCAAAAACAATGATAGTTTGGTCGGCAATCTAAGTAATGAACAATCAAGGGAGGATACTTTATTAGATATCTCTTCAGCTACTCCAGAGCGGAGTTCAAGCTCCTCTAGTAGTGACAGCAAAGCTTTATTAGTTGCTGACTCAGAGAATTTAGGCTTAAATGATCGAGCAATTAAAAATCGCTTGGAAAACTTAGGCTATCAAGTAACTGTCCAGGAAGATGACACCAGCAAGAGTAGTGATGCTGAAAATCAAGACTTGGTCGTAATCTCAGAGTCAGTAATATCTAGTAAGGTGAACACTAAGTTTACGAATGCTTCTGTACCTATCGTTAACTTGGAGCCTTATCTGTATGATGATTTCAATTTAACTGGCTCTCAAGCAGATAAAGATTTTGGATTTGAATTTGTACGTCCAGAAGTTGCGATTACTGATGATAATCTCTTAGGGACTGACCTATCCAATTCCACCAAGGTTTATAATAGTCCAGATCACGTTGCTTGGGGTATACCCAACACCAATGCTGTTGAAATTGCTTCTCTCAAAGATAGCCAGCAAAAATCAGTCATCTTTGCCTACGAAGAGGGTGCTGAACTTATTGGTGGTCAACAAGCACCAGCAAGGCGAGTTGGTTTCTTCTTGTCGAATCTTGACAATGAAGGCACTCAGTTAACCTCCTCAGGTTGGGAATTATTTGAGGGTGCAGTCAATTGGGCAACCGGTGAAAGTAGTAATAACCCTAACGGGGATAGTCCATCTGTAGATACAGATATTCCACCAGCTGACGAGGGTAACTCTGGTAGTGAGCAACCAGATGCCGATATTCCACCAGCTGACGAGGGTAACTCTGGTAGTGAGCAACCAGATGCCGATACTCCACCGGCTGATGGTAATGACTCTGACGATGAGCAGCCAGATACCGATACTCCACCGGCTGATGGTAATGACTCTGATGACGAGCAGCCAGATACCGATACTCCACCAGCTGATGGTAATGACTCTGATGACGAGCAGCCAGATACCGATACTCCACCGGCTGATGGTAATGACTCTGATGACGAGCAGCCAGATACCGATACTCCACCGGCTGATGGTAATGACTCTGATGATCAGCAACCAGATGCCGATACTCCAACTCCACCAGCTGATGGCGGTGACTCTGATGATGAACAGCCATCTGGGAAAGCAAATGGTCAATTTCAAGTCATTGGTAGCAAGATTTATGACCCCAATGGCAAGGAGTTCATTGCTAAGGGAACTAATGCTAGTGGTTTCCAATATGTTTGGCCAGGAAGTACCAAAAGCTTTGCCGATCAAATTGTAGACGATTGGGGATTTAATCTTGTTCGACTCAATAACTATCTGTTCAAGCCCCATCCTAAAGGTAGCCGTCAATATGACGACAATAATGATATCAATGGCTTGATTAAAGAGTTTACTGATCGAGGTGTTGTGGTCATGTTGGAAGCTCATGATCGTACTGGTGGCTATTGGGAAGGAAGTTCTTTAAATTCCTTGAAGTCTTGGTACAAAGACCTATTTGAGCGCCACAAGGATAATCCCTATGTTTGGTTCAATATCAACGAACCAGGAGGCTCAAATAGCACCTCCAGTACTGATAAATGGGTCAATCAATACCAAGAAATCATCAAAGTCCGGGATGAAGTTGGTGCAAATAACATTGTTGTTGCCGATGCTCATTTCTGGGGTCAAGATGCAGGAGACTGGAACTCTAGTCCTGTTAAGGAAAGTAATAGCTCAATTCTGAGTCATGGAGATGAGCTACTTAAATTCGACGGTAAGGAGCGTGAAAATGTAGTTTTCAGTGTTCACCTGTATGACCAGTGGAGATTCGGTGACGCCAGAATGGCCGATTATTTTGATCGGGTACAAGACAAAGATTACGCTTTGATTGTTGGAGAGTATGGGGTTGAAAATGCTGACAGAGATACCTCAGCTGCAACCCGCGCCATGTTTAATACAGCTGTTCCTCGGGAAATTGGTCGTGTTGTTTGGTCTTGGTGGGGTGGAGATGACAATGACCTAACAACTAGCAACAATGGTGGTGGTCAGCATATTAATAATCCTGACAATCCTACTAATTTGTCTTGGCTAGGTCAACAGGTCTGGAAAGATAATCGCCGCCGGGAAGATTTGGAAACTTTATGATCTTAGAGTGCTGATTTAGTAGCTAAGATTCGGCTGAAAATGGTTCATGGTTAATGCTTGATCATTGATTGTGGAAAGGGTGCCCATGAACCATTGTTTAGAATAGACTTGAGTCTAATGCCTGTCTGACAACTTTTCACTCATTCAACTCTGGGAGTTGATTGGGATTAATGCCCTGAGAACGTAGAAATTCTTCTAACCTTTCTCGCTGTTGGCGCTCTTGCTCTGCCCGTTGGCGCTCTTGCTCTGCCCGTTGGCGCTCTTGCTCTGCCCGTTGGCGCTCTTGCTCTGCCCGTTGGCGCTCCTGCTCTGCCCGTTGGCGCTCCTGCTCTGCCTGTTCATCGCCCGTTAGTAGCAATGCCCCTTCTTGATCACACCATCGCAACCAAATATCTCGCCGTTCCTCAAACTTTCCCTGCCACAGTGTTAACCCTAAGCCTACTTGCTCTAACCACTGCTCTTGCAATTTGATATAGCGTCGCCCTCGTAGTTCATAGATTAGCAATGGTTGTTCCCCTAATTGCTGGTTGGGGTCATATACTATGTAGTAACTTACCCGCATCTGCTCATAGCGGTTGAGCTTTTCTCTCAGTTCATTGCCAATCTGATTGGAGACAATTTCAATCACAATCTCCGGTGGTTTACCAAAGTTCCAGACTAGGTAGCAACGATGTTGCTTTTCCCACCAGTTTTCTGGCACTTCGACATCTAGACTGAGGAATACATCAGGCACAATAGGTGGTTTACTGGCAGTAGGATAGATACCCACGTTGGCAGCAGCCAAAAACGGCTGCTGTTTGAGATTGCTGTAGAGACAGCTAACCAGCAGACGTTGCTGTTTTTCGGAAGCAAAGTTATCCACAGGGATATTATCCTCGGTGACAAGTTGGTTGGCATCGGGGATTGCATGTTCATCTATAATCGCTAGTTGGTCAACCATGAGCATCTGCTACAAAAAACTTACTCAAAACTACTAGAACTTTATAAAAGTTAGTATTTTTGATATTTTCTTCCTGCTTTATCCAAGGGAGTCAACTCCTTCTTCTCCACAGGCAATCCCCCTAAAGCCTAGGGTTCTAAACTTTTTAACTTGTTTTCTAAGACCGTTGCCAGCTCCTAATGAGATTGCTTTTAGTGTAGAGGGTTTAGTATACTAGATTGGATATGCTGAAAAATTTTTTTTTGATTCAAAGGGAGCAGGGAGCAGGCAGTAGGGAAGAAGACGGGGATAGTATAGCACTACGCGCAAGGCAGAAGGCAGAAGGGGTGAAGTTGACTGTGACAAGGTTTTAGCGATTTAGCTTGTCCTAACCTTAATACTTACTGCTATAGCGTTTTACAAAGAAGTAAGCTGCATCCCACGTCTTTTAAGCGTGGGATGTAGCGTTAAGGCTTTCAAGCCGCGTTAGATGTTTGGTTGATCCTCGATTGTAGACATACTATCATTATTAAAAGGGTTGGGAGTTC
>JAAHGS010000200.1 GCA_010692645.1 Symploca sp. SIO2E9 | reverse complement strand
CGCTTAAAAGACGTGGGATGCAGCTTACTTCTTTGTAACATTGAAATTGCGATCGCTGGCGATGAGGTTCTAAGCAAGTTTTATACTCGCCACACTTCCCCTTACCTTTGGGCTATATTCCAAAATTGGGGGAGATGGGGAGATGGGGAGATGGGGGGAAATTATTTTTTTTGATTTCCGTTATATAGTTCCTTTGTTAGAGAACTAAGAAATTTGTATTTTATCCCACTGAAAACTGCTATCAAAGCCAAGAATTATCGCAATTAATGTTATTAATCAGTTCATCTATCTAAAAATGCACAGTTTTATACCCCCAGAACGCTTTTTTCCCTATCTCACTTGGACTGATATTCAAGAGATGCCGAATAAAGACAATGTAGTAATTATTCAGCCAGTTGGTTCTATTGAGCAACATGGGCCTCATTTACCCATAATCGTAGATTCAGCAATTGGCTTGGGAGTGCTTGGCAAAGCTTTAGCGAAACTAGAACGAGATATCCCTGCCTATGCTTTGCCTAATCTTTATTACGGTAAATCCAATGAGCATTGGCACTTTCCTGGTACGATTACTCTCTCTGCCCAAACTCTGCTGGCAGTGTTAATGGAAATGGCAGATAGTGTTTATCGGGCAGGATTCCGCAAATTGGTGCTGATTAATTCCCACGGTGGGCAACCCCAAGTGATGGAAATTGCGGCACGGGATATTCATCAAAAATATGAGGATTTCTTAGTTTTCCCTTTATTTACTTGGCGGGTACCGAGTATTGCTAAAGAGTTAGCAACAGAGAAAGAAATGGAATTTGGTATTCATGCTGGGGATTTAGAAACTTCTCTGATGCTCTCAATTTTGCCGGAACAGGTGAGAATGGATAAGGCTGTGAAGGAATATCCCCATGGTTTGCCAGAAGATAGTTTATTGAGTATGGAAGGTAAGTTACCCTTTGCTTGGGTAACGCGAGAGTTAACTAAAAGTGGAGTTTTGGGTGATGCGACAGCTGCAACTACCGAAAAGGGCGATAGATTATTGGAATCTGTCTCTGATAGCTGGGTGCAGGTAATTAGAGATATCTATAAATTTCGACAACCACAGGTGTGGAAGGAGTAATAAGGTATTGACATTTTTAAGATAGAGGGGGAGATGGGGAGAGGGGGAGATGAATTTTCTGCCTTCTGACTCCTGCCTTCTGCCTCCTGCCTTTGGTGGGGAGATGGGGAGAAAGAATTGGTACAGAAGTTTATTCAAGATTAGCCAAAAAATGGGTTTGGTGCCTCCCCCTTCTAGGGGGAATGAGTGATTCTGAACATATTTTTTTAGAACTTCACTCTTGTGCTCCTGGGCAGGAGGAGGCTTCCATCAGAAGGACTCCAAAGGTGTTCCGGGTGTGGAGATTGAAATAGCTTTGTGTACATTCTACTAGAAACACCCTTGAGGTGATTCACTAGAGTCGAGATCGATAGTAATGGTTTAGCACTGTTTTGTGCTGGGGAAACTAATAAATGGCTGGGCATAGTAGTACTTGAGTACTACTATGTTCACGGACGTTGAAAGTGGGAATTCTAGACAGAGTGGGTACTCTTTAACAAATCACTTATTAGCTAGAGCAGAGAGTACCCTGGTTGAGTTCTCTCTCAAAACGGAAGTTAATTTGATGAATCACAGAAACCACGCTAGTCAAAGCTGGTGGGGATTTTTCCTCCTCGGTTTAGTGCAAGCTTTACTAATGAGTATAGTGCTTACGACACCTGCCAATGCAGGTTTCTTACAACTTAACCAATCGGCTTCGGCAACAACTGTTGACTCTGGCGTTTTTTTCACTTACATAATTGCTTACTCTTGCTCTGTCAACTCCTGTGAAAATGTCCAAATTAGCACTATTCTAGATCCGGATCTAGATCCCAGTTCTACTGAGGTTTTCCTCGAGGGAGGAAACAGCAATAGTTACAACCAAGGCACTAGCACTGCTACCTGGGACTTGGGCAATCTTAGCGCCGGGGAAACTTCTTCTGTCTTGCTCACAGTGCGTTTCCCTGCTGCTACTGCTAACGGTGTCCAATCTCAACAGACTGAGACATCGATTACCTCAACCAATTCACTGACTCTTACGGCTCCTACTCAAATTGCTCCGACTGTGACGGCAAGGGCTGTAGGGATGATTATTCCTCAACTTGATATGGTTCTGTTTTCTTTAGGGGATAAGGACAATGACTTTGTTCAACCTCCTGTCAATGCCCAAGCGAGGGCAAATGGAACCATCGACTACAAAATTTCCCTTAGCAATTCGGGTAATGTGGCTCTGACTAACTTGGTGGTGGTTGATTTGTTACCAAGCCTGGGTGATTCCTTTGTCGCTTTTCCCTTTCCTAGAGATAGCACCTTTACCCCCACTCTTGCTAGCATAGTCTCCGCACCCAGTCAAGTAACCGTCTACTACAGTAGAGCGTCTAACCCCTGTCTTCCAGAAATTGATAACACACCTCCAGGGTGTTTGGAACCACAATGGAGTACAACACCACCACCGGTGATTGATGAGGTTACGGCTCTCAAGTTTGACTTTGGAAACACAGTGATTGAGCCTAGTGACTCCTTTGAGATTATCCTGTCAATGAATGTTCCCGTCACTGTCAGTTTAGGTGAGGTGGCGATTAATTCTGCCGCCTTTAAAGTTGATCGTTATGACAATGATGATTCCTTACTTCCGGCAGAGGTAATTGCTAGCAATGTGACAATTGTCCCGGCTGGACCCAACGTTTTACTAGTTAAGCGCATCACAGCAGTTAATGGCAACACCTTGACGACAGGAGGTAAAGACCTCTCAGTCTACATTAATCAGCCAGATGACCTCAACACAGGAGGTAATCCCTATGATGATAACGATATTACCGTCCCTGCTCCCATTAACTCTGGTTCCCCGCCAGCAGATACAGACAAATGGCTTGACCCCACTACCTTCCTTCTCGGCGGCATTGACGGCGGGCTAGTTGCCCCTGGTGATGAAATTGAGTATACTATCTACTTCCTTTCTACTGGTGATAATACTGCTAGCAACGTGCTGCTTTGCGATCGCCTTCCTGAAGATATTAGCTTTATTCCTACCGCTTTCAATAGTACCCCCGTTCCAGATCCAAAGGGCTTACCAGGAACAAATCGTGGTATTGCTTTGAGTTTGGGCAACAGTTATTTCTCTCTGACTAATGCTGCAGATGGTGATGCTGGTCAATTTTTCCCTGCTGGAGTTGAACCGACAACCAGATACCCGGAAATCAACTGTGGTGGCTTCAATACTAACGGAGCAGTAGTGGTGGTTCTGGGTAATCTACCCCAGGCGACTGCACCTGGTGTGCCTAGGGATTCCTATGGGTTTATTCGCTTTCGGGGTAGGGTGAAGTGAACCTATCATGGAGCAATCAGGGGACCCAGAAAGGGGTGAGCGAAAAAAAGAGTGGGGCAAGGAGTAAGCAGACGCTCCAGACGCGGAGAATTCAACTTCCACGCAAAATTTCGTTCACCCTTGCTATACTTACTCTGAAAATTCCCGAAAAGCTCAAGCCTTCGGTGGGTACTTGCCAATCCAACTGATAACTATTGTCTGCCCCTGCTGGCAGAAGGAAAATTCTGCAATTGTGCCTGCGACACAGACTTTATCGCCAACTTGCAATCCTTTAAGATCGCCAACTAGGGTATAAAGTTCATTAGTCTCGCTTCGTAAAGCCTGGCACTCAATGCCTTCATCGGTAAGGATTCCTTTAACAACAATAGTCTGTCCACTACCTTGGCCTAACAAAGCCACCTTGGAATTTAGAGAGGCATGGATTCTGACACCCTTGAAGCCGACACCCTCTAAGCTATCTGGGAGTGGCTCTAGTCTATTTGCCACTATCGGCGTTATTACTTGTGGAACAGTTTGAGTTGGGGGTTTGGCAACGAAATCGTAGTCGTAGATGCCATCAGGTGGTGGCTGGATATAGACGTAGGGAATTAACTCCGCATCTTCCCACCTAGTTGTGGGAACACTTCCAAATGCTGTGATACTAAGCTGAAGAGGAAGGCTTTCTAGGATAGATAGCTTGACATTGCGCACTTCCAAGATTTTCTTCTTAGCCACTGTAATCATGGTTTTTTCCTGTTGATTTAGATCATGCTGCAAACTGCAAAATATCCATTTTTGAGCTGCTATTTGTTACTCAGAATTAGCTCTGCTGTTTTGTGCAAAAGTCAATCTTTTGTAAAAAATCTTCATAAATTCGACAATGATATAGCAGTACGTATTAAGGTTAGGACAAGCTAAATCGCTCAAACCTTGTCACAGTCAACTTCTGCCTTCTGCCTTCTGCCTTCTGCCTTGGGCGTAGCGCTATAACTCTATCTCTGTTTCTCTCGTCAGAGAATATTGGACACGCCGAGATTTCCTGGCAATTGTCTCTTTATTCAAAATGCTTCTACTATCTCCAATTTAGAAGAAGCCGATCGCCCAAACTCTTCTGGTGCATACTGTAGATATACTTCTGCCCCTGGCCATTCAAATTTCCCTGGAGTAACCGATCGCACTAGATAATGTAAACTATAGACACCAGCCTGTAGGCGATCGCCATAAGCTACGAGACGATCGCGATAAATCTTCTCATAACTGATTTCCCAACTATCTGCTTGAGCCTGGAAGTAGGGTGTGGAGGTTTGGAAAGTGGCATCTACAGCTTCAAATCCTGCTGGCAGCGGATCCGTAATTACTACCTGCTCCACTGGATGATCACTAATAATTTCTAAGCCAATGTCAAATACTTTTCCACTTTCTAAGCTTAAGGGTTCATCGGCACTGTAAAGTCCTATCTGCCGTACAACTTCTTCTTGATTGGCTTGGCGGATTGAGCGTGTTATTCTTAAACCATTGAAGCGACCTGATTGATTTCCCTGTAGGCGATAGCGATAGGCAAGTAGGTAGTGCAGCTTCCCTTGACCTGATTTTTCTAAGTTCAAATTCTGTGAACCAGTAGGTAGCTGATTCATGGGTACTTTGAGCTCGAAGCTAGGATTACGATAGCCTTCAAACTGTGCTGAAGCCAAGGTTTTGTCGGCGAGTTTTACTGTGGCGGCAAAGTTAGGGGGTGTAGGTTGGAGTTGGCTATATTCTACTAAAGCAGTGAGTGCTTCGGCGTTGTTATAGCTAGTCTGCCATGTACCATTTCGTCTTAAGTCTAAGAGTCCTTGCAATAATTTAGCTAAGACTTGAGGTTTACTATCTTGGGTAATAAATAGTCGCAGTGCTTGGGCTTGAGCTACAGTAGGAGAGTTCAACCAGCGCCAGCCTCGCGGTAGATTAACCTGTGTTGAACGTCCAGTTTCGTAAATAGTTTCCTGCAGCTGATTAAATAGTTCCTTAGCCTGCTGTTGCCAACCAGGGAAATCCGAGAGGTAACGGGCTAGTTTTATCTGAGTGAGTTGTTCAAATTGATTGTGCTTTTGGTAGATTTCTTTGAGGGAATCATCACGCTTTTCTCCCAGTTTTGCCAATGCCATTAACGCCGCTAGTCGCATTTGATTCTGGCAGAGTTTTTCTGGACATAAATTATCTTGGTTGGGGTTTGCTAGTATTTTCTGTAAATAGGATTGCAGCCGAGACACCATTGCCGAGTTTCCCTGTAGAGCCGCAAGTTCTTCTACCTCTGCAAAAGCAGTTGATGCCTGAGCAATTGCTTGAGCTGCGTAGGCACTAACTAGGGGATTTGAGCTTCTTTGTCTTGGCCAAGAGGAAAAACCGCCATCTCCTTGCTGGAGTTTTTGCAACTGCTCAAGGGCAATTACAGCTTGTTGAGTTGGATTAAATTCTGCAAAGGTCTGAGCATATTTTTGAGATAGAATTTGTAGATTGGCAGCAATTACTAATTGACTGGCTGCTGGTTCCAGGAAGGGAAGTGTATTATCTTCAAGTACTTGCCGCGCTGGTGCCTTTATCTCTGGTATGAGGGTACTTGCCAGAGAAATCTGCAAACCACCAACCTCAGGCACAACCTGATTATTTACATTCAGGGGAATATCTACCTGTTTGTCAGTGACTCCAGTTTCCACTACTTGTTCAGTTACGGCTTGGGATTTTACGATTAAAGGTACTTCCCAACCATCGCCTTGGCGTTTATTTAGCTGCGTCACAAACAGTACTTTACTTTCACCAATGCTGGCAGCTAAGACAGGGAAGCGGTAGGCGCGGCTGCCTGATTCTGCTTTAGTTTGCAAAGTTGTGGTGTTTTGGGAATTTTCTGCAAACTGGAGATGCTCTGAGAGAGAGCCTTTTATTTCCAGATTCCCTTGCTTGCCAGTGTTATTACTCACCGAAACACCTGCTTGAAATAAATCTCCTGGGCGCACAAATTGAGGCAGCAAAGGGTTGGATAGCAGTGGTTTAGCGGTAACAAAAGTGCTTTCTCCATCCCCAAAGCGCATATCTTCGCTGGTGGCAACAGCAATTACCCGCCAAGTGGTTAGGTTATCTGGCAGCTTAAAACTTACTTTGGCTTGCCCTTTGCGGTCTGTAATCACAGAACCATTATAGTAGGCTAAGGGTCGAAAGTCTTTACGGATGACAATCTTGCTTGCCTCTGTATCAGAATCACTTTGAGCCGAGAAAACTGATGGTGGTGGCATTGAGGCTAGGGATTCTGGCGTTGTTACCCCAGCTTGGCGTATGTTACCCCCTCTTGTTGATCCGATTAGTACTTGGGACAATGGATAAGATTTGCGTGCAAAGCGATCGCTAATGGGAATAGATTCCAGTACAATATCAAAGCGGTTATCACTAAAAGTGGTGGCAATTGGCTGTTGAGTATATACTGTCTCTACTAAATCGGGGGGACGATATCCTGTCAATTGCAGTACATCCTCATTAACTACCATTACCGAGAATTGTCCCCTGACTGGCTTTCCTTGAGTATCCTTTAATTCTAGTTTTAGAGTCTGCTCTTTGCCTGGTTCAATTTGCTCTTGCTCTGGGGTAACTTCTACTTGTAAGTATTTATCCTGCAAACTAATTTCTAAGGTAACAAAGCCAATCTGTACTAAATTATCCACAGTTCCTGCTGCTAAGTTTTCCAGTGACTCTCCCTGTCGCACTAAGACTGCTTGTACTGCGGCATTGGGTAGCATTTGAGCAGTTATTGGGAACTGAATTTGAGGCGCACCACCTTTGATTTGTTTAATAGTTTGATAAATTACCTTATCGCGCAGTACAGCAAAATACAATTGGGCTTCTGGGTAGGGAGACTCAATCAGTGCCGTAGCGGTTTCACCTGGTTGATAGATTTGCTTATCTAACTTGATTTCTAAGCGATTTTGAGGTTTATTCCTTGGTTCCCAAATTACGGCATCTTCCCCTGTCACCCAAATTCGTTTATCGCTGGCAGTTATCTCATTTTTGGCATTCTTAAAATTGGCTCGCAGGCGATAGGAACCAGCTTCGGGAGCTTTTAGTGAGACAGTTTTAGCCTTATTGCCAGATTTTACCTCTGCCTGGGCTACGGTTTCGTATTCCACTTGATATGGAGAATCATCACTACTTACCACTGTCTTCTGGTTGCGGCTGTAGTTCATCTTCTGCAATTCCAGGTATACCTTTTCTCCTCTGATTGCCTTACCTGTAGGCTCAGTGACAATAACTTCAACAGGGAAAGCTTGATTAGCTTCAGCTATAAATTTAGTTTGTAAACCGATTAAACGAGGGCTGGGCAGTGCTGTAAAAGTTTTCGAGTCAGCAACTGCCAAATTAGAAAAATCGACTACTTCTGCATCTACTCGGTAAGTCATCGGGTAGGGCAAATCATCATCTATACTCACACTTATGCTGCCCTTACCCTGATCATCCAGTAGTATATTTTCTTGTTTAACCTCACTGGGGACATCAGGCATTTTCTCTGGCCACAACCACTGACGTCCAAAGGATAATTTATCCCAACCCTTGGGCGAGAAGTTAACAGGTTGCCTGGTTACATAATAATTAGTTGTCGCCCCAGCTACAGGCGTACCAAATAGATAATTACTTACTGCTGTTGCTTCTACTTGCTGATTAATCACAGCAAATTCTTGAGCAAAACTTAGTTCTACTTTAAAATTGGGCGGTTTAAACTCCGCGACGCGAAATCGTCCAGCTATTTCTATACCATTTTCTCCTTTAGCGCGAAGCCAATAGGAACCTAAAGCTTGATTATCTTTTAGCGCTAACTCCACCGAAAAGGTACCAAACTCATTAGTTGTCTGAGTGCCTAAATTAGTCGATTTTCCATCTGGACTTCTCAGCGTCACTTGGTATTGAGCATTTTTATCCTGTTCGATAGTGCCATTTTGCAGATAATAGGCAACTGCAGTAAATTCCGCTTTTTCTCCAGGCTGGTAAAGTTTTCTATCTGAAAAGATTGTGCCGCGTGATTGCGGTTTATCTCCATCCCAGACTGGATAAATACCATAGCCATAGGTACTGCTATAGGGCTGAATGCGGGTAAATGCCCAATCTTGATTTTGACGGGCAATTACTAGTAATTGAGGAGGTTCTGTAAACCGCCGTTCCGAGGCACTATTTTTACTATCTTTAATACATTGCCTGAGTTTATTTTCACTGAGTAGCAAGGTGCCATTTTGATCAGTTTTACCAGTGGCACAGGGTTTTGGTTGAAGGCGAGATTTTGCCCCCAATTGAGATTGGTAAATCTCCACCGAGGCAGATGCTACAGCCGAACCATCGGCAAGATGATTAACTCGAATTAAGCCTGAATCTGGAAACCACTGGCTAAAAATTCCCAAGTTAGTTAATTGCGCCATGCCGTAAAACTTTGGTTCGCGCCACTGCTGCTTCTGATTTTGCTGATAACTAGTTGTACGTGCTTGGATGCCGTAAGCTAGTAGTCCTGTAGCTGCACCCAATTCCTGTTGTAAGGGAAGATTGAGCTTAGTAATCTGATTCTTATTAGCTTTGACTGTAAAACTTTTCCAGGTAGCAGGAGCAGGCAGAAAATCATTATCCTTGCTAGCCAGTAAGGGCGCATTGGTATAAACCAAGTCAGTTGGTTGTACCCTTCGATAAACTGCTTGGTATTTTGATTCTGGGAGATTGACTGTAGCAATATTTAGTTTTAAGTCTTTTGTTGCTGGTAAAATACTTAGACCTGAGGGAGCCTCAATACTAGCTGTAAAATCACCAGTTTTATACTCTACCTCAATAGATTCACCTAAGCTTTGTCCAAATTTATCTTGGAGTTCAGAATTAATGGTAATCGAATAATTAGTCTCTGGCTCTAATGCCCAGGGATTAAGAGCAACAGTATTAGAGTCTGGGTAGGCTTGTACAAATTGAATATCTTCTTGGGGAGCAGGCGCGATCGTAATATTTTCAATTGCCGACTCTGCTACTAAACCATTAGTAAATTTTAGTTGGGCTCTGCCTTGGACAAACCTTTCTTTTCCAAAATACTCAATCCCTTTAAATTCCAAAGGATAATAGGTTTCCACCTCACCATTAAAGGCAACTTCACTAGGCAGATTGCCGCCAACAGGAAGTAAACCAGGGGTAATTTCTAACTTGTAACGAGTGGCTTTTTGTAATTCCTGCCTTGGTACTACTGTATATTCCCAATTACGACGGGAGGCATCGAACCTGGCTACAGGTATAGTTGATTCTGGTTGAGCTTTCAATTCAACTTTGAGTGGCACACTCTTATCTTTACCCTCCGGCAGCAGCTGCACATGTTCTGACAATGAATTTAAATCTAACTCTACATTCGAGGTAAATGGTAGAGCTTGCTTTAAATCAAAGCTGTCAGTGTAATAATTGCCCATCTTAATTTTGGGCAAATTAGTCAGCTGGATAGGTTGAGTGCTAAAAGTCCAAGCCAAGTCTTCTTGAAGTCGGTGATTTTTTAAGTCTTCTAAGCCAGATTTGAGAGTTACCTGTATGCGGGTAGCTTTAGGTAGGGCTTTATCAGCTTGAAATCCTACCATTCTTGGAGTTAAAAATCGAAATCTTCCTGGCAGCGGTGGCAAAATTTCAAATTTCTGTAACTTTTTCTGCTGTTCCTGGGAATCTAGGCTCTCAATGGGGATTAGAGCCTCTTGAAACCGAATACGAATTTGTGCTAAAGTCTCTGCTTCTCCAGTAGGAGAGACTTGTTCAATCCAATCTGGTATTTGAGGGCTAGGTAGGAGAGGAATTACTGGTAGTGGCTCGCTGCCCGAGGAGATATTTGCCCAATCACATCCTGCTATCCCTAGAATGAGGGTGGCTAGGAGCAGGAAACGCATCCAAGTTTTCAAGACTTTACCTTTAGCTTGCATGATATTCTAACCTCACGGCTTATTAGTCTTGATAGTTGAAGCAAATCAAGCGGCTGTTCATATTTTAGGTCACCGTAAGTATTGAGGGGAGAGGGGGGGAGGGGGAGATGGGGAGATGAATTTTCTGCCTTCTGCCTTCTGCCTTCTGCCTCCTGCCTTTCATGGGGGGATGGCTCGGGGAGAGTCAAAAAATCTGATCGCCGTAACTTAGAGTCAAAATCAGGTGAACTCATGATCCAAGCATTGCAAACTTCGGTTACGTTTGACGATTTTATTGAGTGGCTACCACAAACCTCTCAATGCCGCTATGAGTTACACCGTGGGGTAATTGTTGAGATGCCAAAACCGAGAGGTAAGCATTCAAAGTTGTCAGGGGATTTAGCTTATAACCTAGGCACTGCAATTCGTCAGGCGAACTTGCCCTATTTCATCCCTAAAGAATGCATTGTCCGTTCTATGGATGGTATTTCTGGATATGAACCGGATGTAATTGTCTTGGATGAACCTGCACTGATTGATGAACCTGATTGGGAAAGCGGCTCTATTATTACCCTGGGCAAATCGATCAAGATCATTGTGGAAGTTGTTTCAAGCAATTGGCGGGATGATTACTTCACTAAGCTTGGAGAGTATGAAGCATTGGGCATTCAGGAATATTGGATTGTCGATTATGCCGCATTGGGTGGACGACGTTTTATTGGCAATCCCAAACAACCCACTTCAACTATCTGTCAGTTGGTGGATGGGGAATACGAGTTGCAGCAGTTTCGAGAGGGTGCTCGCCTTGTTTCACCCACCTTTAGTAACCTGAAGCTGAGTGTAGATCAGGTTTTTGCGGCTCGACAGTAGAGACTTGAACTGTCCTGGTTTTTTGAATCTGGGAAAACAAAAAACAACTTCGAGCGAGAGTTAGCCATTGGTTTTAACCAATGGTAGTGGAGCGAGATGCGGAATTTATTCCGACGATGCTTATGTAAATGTTTTTGTCGTAAAATAATTCTAGGGGTCAAAGATATTAAGCAATTAAAGGAGGTGATATTTCTGTACGGATGCCAACAAATAATGCTTCATCCCGATGAATTAGAAAAAGAGATTTTGGTATTTATCTGTCAACAAGCCAACAAGTTAGTCAATTGCGGCACATACTTGTTGAGGCAAGCGTTTTTTACTTTTGGTAAATTAGAACATGATGCCTATTCTCTCCACGCGGAACTTAAAGACAATCCTCACTTTAAGATTTTGAGGTCAGCAGTTGCTCAGCAGGTACTCACAGGAGTAGCCGAATCCTTCAAGTCCTATAAAGAATTGACAAATAAGTTCTTTAAAGGAGAAATATCAGACAAACCCAAGCTGCCCAAATATCGAAAAAAAGGCGGCTTGGCTACTATTTCGTACCCGGCAAGATGGGTATCATTTGACCTGGAAACAGGTTATGCCTCACTTAGCCTTGGCAAGACATTTAAGGAGTGGTTTGGAATTGAACACATTCAAGTACCACCTCCCTATGGACTTCATATTAAAGACATTGCCGAGATTCGGATTCTACCTAGAAATGGCTGTTTTTACGCTGAATACACTTACAAAATACAGCCACAAATTGTGGATTTATCAGACAAGGCTTTAGGTATAGATCCAGGTTTGAACAACTGGTTAACCTGTGTTTCTACTGACGGAGACAGCTTTGTTGTCGATGGTAGGAAGGTTAAGAGTCTTA
>JAAHGS010000020.1:109330-121603 GCA_010692645.1 Symploca sp. SIO2E9 | reverse complement strand
TTGCCTCCTGCCTTCTGCCTCCTGCCTCCTGCCTCCTGCCTCCTGCCTTCTGCCTCCTGCCTCCTGCCTCCTCCCTTCTGCCTCCTGCCTCCTGCCTCCTCCCTTCTGCCTTTACTTGGGAGATGGGGAGGCAAGCTCGCACTACTGTGTTAATAAATTTCTACATATGTGCGATAATTTTTAACATCAATTTTAAGATTTGCTTCCCAATTCTTTTCTGCAAGCAATGAGCGAGCAAGCCAAAGAGCAAACCCTGGCGGAAAAAGCGCCAAGTAGTTATGAATGTCGCGCTTGCGGCTATATCTATGAGCCAAGCAAGGGAGATAGTAAGAGTCAAATTGAAGCTGGAACAGTCTTTGGAGAGTTGCCAAGCGGTTGGCGCTGTCCTATTTGTAATGCCCAGAAGTCTGCTTTCGTAGATATTGGTGCGAGGAATGCTCCTTCGGGGTTTCAGGAGAACCTCACTTATGGCTTTGGTGTCAACGTCTTGACGCCAGCCCAAAAGAATCTCCTGATTTTTGGTGGTTTAGTCTTAGGCTTTTTATTTTTCATAAGTCTCTACGGTTTGCACTGATAATCAGTGCTCTTGTCTTGTCTGTTTGGGTTAGATGAGTTGAGTGCGATTATTTTGTATAGCCCAGGTTGCCCTCCCTGAGTGCAACTATCTACTCAACCGTAGATAGCCCTAAGGCTCCCAAGGACAAGAAATTCGATTTTTTCTGGAGGTTATGAGCTGTTTGATGAGAAAGCTTAAACAAATCGTAATATTATTGGCAGTTACCTTATTTTGCGTCAGCTGTAGCTATGTTTCTTCTCTCGAAGATAACCCCTGGCAGATTATTACCTTGCCCACAGATTCTACTCTCAGGGACATAGGTTTTACCAGTGATGCTAGTCATGGCTGGGCAGTGGGGAGTAATTCCACAATCTTAGAAACCACAGATGGTGGTAATAACTGGCAGGAGAAAAAACTAGAACTAGGAGAGTTCAGTTATCGCTTCACCTCTGTAGACTTTGCAGGTGAAGAAGGTTGGATTACAGGTGAACCATCGATCCTGCTGCATACAACCGATGGTGGTACTTCTTGGTCCCGCATTCCCTTAAGTGAGAAATTGCCTGGTGCACCCAATACAATTGTGGCACTAGGTCCGCAAGCGGCAGAGATGACTACCACAGTTGGGGCAATTTATCAAACTGAAAATTCTGGTCAGAGTTGGAAAGCGATGGTTGAACAGGCAGTGGGTGTTGTTCGCAATATATCCCGTTCTGATGATGGTAAATACGTTGCTGTTTCTGCTAGAGGCAACTTCTACTCAACTTGGGAACCGGGTGAGAGTGCTTGGCTACAGCATAATCGCAACAGTTCTAAACGCCTTCAGAATATGGGATTTACAGAAGACGGGCGTCTTTGGATACTAGCGCGGGGTGGTTTGGTGCAGTTTAGCAGCCCTGAAGATGTAGAAGCCTGGGAAGAACCGATCTATCCGGAGCAGTCAACTAGCTGGGGATTACTGGATTTAGCCTATCGCACACCCGAAGAAATTTGGGTGGCAGGTGGCAGTGCTAACTTACTTTGTAGTTTCGATGGTGGTAAAACTTGGCAAAAAGACCGCGAAATTGAGAATGTTCCCTCTAACCTTTACAAAATTGTCTTCTTAACACCAGAACAGGGATTTATTATTGGTCAGAGGGGAGTTTTGCTAAAGTATGAAAACAGTGCACAACCAGCATAAGATAACTGTAAAGGGTTTCTATGTAGTGTCTCTACTTGTATCAATACAAGCAGTTTTCAGTATCATAGATAGTGAGTTTTAAAAGTTTGATTGGAAGGAGGAATAGGCAATGGCAGGTACAACAGGAGAACGTCCGTTTGGTGATATTGTTACTAGCATTCGTTACTGGGTAATTCACAGCATCACAATCCCGGCTTTATTTATTGCAGGCTGGCTATTTGTCAGCACAGGTCTAGCCTATGATGCCTTTGGAACTCCCCGTCCTGATGAATACTTTACTCAAGAGCGTCAGGAAGTACCGATTGTTAGCGATCGCTATCAAGGCAAACAACAGATTGAGCAATTTATCAAGTAAGTAGTTGTAAACAATAAATAGTTGTAAACAAGGTTTAAAACTATGACTAGTAACACCCCTAATCAACCAGTTTCGTACCCAATTTTTACTGTCAGATGGCTGGCTGTGCATACGCTAGCTGTGCCTACAGTATTCTTCTTAGGTGCGATCGCAGCAATGCAATTTGTTCAAAGATAGGAGAAACTAAATATGCCAGAACGCACTCCCAATCCCAATGAGCAACCGGTTGAACTAAACCGGACTTCTCTTTACTTAGGTTTACTGTTGGTCTTTGTTCTTGGTATTCTGTTTTCCAGTTATTTCTTTAATTAACTGGGTGTTAAAAAAGGCAGGACTTCAAGAAGTTAAAGAAGTTCAAGGAATGACTCCAGTTGGAGTAAATTCGCTAACCAGGAGTTAAGAATGTGCTTGTGTCACATTCTGAATCATTAGCTTCTTCCTCTTGAAGGAGGTAAGAAGAGTTGGTTAAACTCTATTCATTCAAAAGTGATGGACTTCTTTGTTGATAAAATCAATTGATGTGAAAATTAGGAGATTTAAGCTATGTCTGGAGGCGGAAAAATTCCTCTGTGGGTTGTTGCTACTATTGCTGGTACAGGTTTACTGGTAGTCGTTGGTATTTTCTTCTACGGTTCCTACGTCGGAGTAGGTTCTTCCATGTAAAACCTGCCTGGAAAATAATTTGACCGAGTACACCGCCGATTTTATGGAATCGGCGGTATTTTTAATAGTGTTAAATAATTCCCCATCTTTAATCTTGAGGATTAACCTTTTCAATCATGTCCAACAAAATTCCAAACAGCCCATCTAAATCCCCAATAAAATGTTCACCTGCTTCAATATCAACTCGATTTTCAACTAATCTCAAGAACTTCCAATTACTTCCCGTCGTAATCACACCATAAATACAAGGAATTTGGTTTTGCTTCCGTTCATTAAAGAGTTGAGCCCCCACCATCTCTGCAATACACTGGGCAATGCCAGACTTAATATTATCGTTTTTAGCCTCTACCAAAGCCACTACAGGAACCGTCACTTCCAACTGCTTTGGTGAATAACTGATAATAAAATCACACCTTCCAGTCAAACCTTTAGACTTTTCCACACTAAAATCAACCCCAGAGAAAAAGCTGATTTTACGGTTAAAATACTTTCTTAGCTCAACCATAATCGGCGCTATAATTAACTCGGATCGGGCCTTTTCCGTGTCAATCTCCAACGCTAATGGTATATTTTCCTCTAAAATTTCCCTTAATAACTGGCTTGGTGTGACGGGCTTAATGTCCTTAAAAATTTGCACCCGCTCTTGTAGGATCAAGTTAAACTCAGATTCTAATTGTGACAGGGTAAAGTCGCTGTAAGACATGGTTTGAACCTAACCCAAGGCTTTTGCCTCTATGATAGAAAACCAAACAATCCAACCTTAACCCTCTTTTGTCACTCTAGGAGCGATATAATGAGCAACGAAACTCTCAAACCTAGAGCTAGTCTATGGTTGAAGCACGTCGGGCAGCATCTACAGTACAGTTTATTGATTCTTATTGTCAATTGTACCAAAATCTATTTCCAGAAGTCCGAAGCTATGAAAATTTCAAATATCTACATCTGGGAATGGTTTCTCAAATAAAAAGGATAAAAAGGAAAACTTTACCAGCGATTGCCCAAGTAGTAGGATTAAACAATCAACAGTCTCTAGATCATTTTTTAAGGATAGATCTGTTTCAATCAATCCTGCGTACTGATGGATTTGCCGCCAACAAGACAGTCATAATCACCATGATGCCGCCTGTAGCACTGAAAAGAACTACCAGGCTTAAATCAGCTAATAGACCAGCTAAAGCGTAGGAAAAAGGAGCAATACCAAAGGAAGAAAGCATCCCTAAACTCATAACTCTTCCTAACATTTCAGGTGGAGTTCGCTTTTGCATCCAGGTAATTCCTATAACAGTAAAAAAGCCACTGCAAAGCCCCAGTATAGCGATAGTAACACTGGCAAGTACTATATTTGGAATAAAGCTAAGTAAAGACAAACCAAAGCCTTGTATACTAGCAAGACTAAGCATTAAAATGCCTAACCGTGGCAGATGTGGGATTACTTGAGGCATTA
Organism: Symploca sp. SIO2E9; assembly: GCA_010692645.1. GTDB lineage: Bacteria > Cyanobacteriota > Cyanobacteriia > Cyanobacteriales > Coleofasciculaceae > SIO3C6. Next base: position 117,408 of record JAAHGS010000020.1, on the reverse strand, counting down.
ATGTTCCTAACAAACCACCACCACCCCAAGCCGAATTCATGATTCCTAAAGCGACAGCACCCCCTGGAAAGCGAGTATGGGCTAGTGAAGTGATGCCGACTTGTAATGGACCGACGAAAAGAAAATTTAACATTACTAATACCAGCAAAACTACCCTCAAAGCTTGATGATGCCATCCGTAGTGCAGTCCGTCACGAATGCCAGTTATTAAATTTAAAATTTTGCTGGTTTTAATTGATGAGTTAAAATTATCTGTCGTTGAAGTATTGGACTTAAGATTAACTTTGATTAACAAAAGTGTTACGGTCGTAAATATAAAAGTGGCGGCATCAATTACAAATGCCGTCTCAATACCGCCAGTTGCAATTAGCACACCCCCTAAAGCTGGTCCCATCATCAAAATCAGTTGAGAAGTTCCTTGACTTAAGGTGTTACTTGCTATCAACTGTTCTTTTTTCACCAAACTAGGTATGATTGACTTCGCAGCTGGGATAAAAAAACCATCTAAGATGCCAAAGCCAATAGCAAATAGGTAAAGATGCCATAGCTGTGTCACTCGAAAGCTAACTATTGCTGTTAGTAAGATGACTAGTAAAGCACGTAAGGCATTAGAAACAAGCATGATTAACAGTGGTGAAAAGCGATCACTTAATACACCACCGATTAGCATCAAAACAGCACGAGGAATTGCTGCTGCCATGAGTACTGTGCCTAAGCTGACACCAGAATTGGTTAACTGGATAGTCAGCCAAGGTAATGCGACTAGGTAAAATTGATCACCTAGGAGTGAAATACTTTCACCAATGTATAAAAGTAGGAAATTGCGGACTTTTAATGGTTGCCAAATAGGTATTTTATCTTGAGCTGAAATAGTTGATTTTTTCATCTTAAATTGATTTTTATAATCGATGATTCATAGTTTATTAAAAATCTACGATGAACTATGAATCATAAACTATAAGCTATGAACAATATTGATCGTAATCTCGATTACTGAATCAACACTCTAGAAAGTAGTAGTTTATTAATTAACTTGGCGTTGATAGCTTTGCCAATATTTTTCTCGAAGTTTGCCCTTTTGTACTTTGCCACTGGGCGTTCTTGGTAAATAGTCAGTAAACTCGACACTCCTAGGTAACTTGAAATCGGCAAGCTTACCCCTGACAAAATTGATGATATCCAGAGCCGTTGCTTTCATCTCGGCTTTTAAAACAACAATAGCTTTAATAGCCTCTCCAAAATCTTCATCTGGGATGCCTATTACGGCAACCTCAGCAATTGCTGGATGTTGATATAAGATATTCTCTATCTCTGCTGGATAGACATTTTCTCCTGCATAGCAGATCATGTCTTTAATGCGATCGCAAATATAAATATAGCCTTCTTCGTCACAATAACCAGCATCACCAGTATGGATCCAACCATCTATTAATGTCTTGGCTGTAGCTTCAGGTAATTTCCAATAACCAATCATATTTGCAGGCGATTTGATACAAATTTCACCTACTTGGAAGGGAGCTAAATTTTTACCTTCACTATCTAAAGTCACTACTGATACGCTGGGAAAGGGTTTCCCCGCAGATTTCAATCGTTCAGGATTTGAAGAAGTATGAGCATCGGCAGGCAAACAAACAGCACAATTTCCTGTTTCAGTCATACCGTAAATTTGCACAAAGTTACAGTCAAATGTTGACATTCCTGCTCTGAGTAAGGATTCAGCAATAGGAGAACCACCATAAACAATGTGTGCCAAGGATGAAAAATCTGTTTGTCCACACTGAGGCTCACTTAACAGAACTTGAATCATCGCAGGAACCATACAAGTCTTTGTAATCTGGTATTTTTCTATTGCTTCAAGAACCTCAATTGCGTCAAAAGTTTCTAGGACTATATTTTCTGCTCCTGATACCAAACCACGAATAGCCCACCATAAACCTCCTATATGAAAAAAAGGTATAATCAGCAGATTCTTATCTAGTTTACTCCAATCTATCCAAGTTTTACCTTGTTTAGCAAATTCCTTGGCAACAGCAAAGAAACTGTAGTGCCCCAGTTGAACGCCTTTGGGCCTTCCAGTAGTGCCACTAGTATAAATTTGCACGGCTACATCATTTGGTTTAATCGTGATCTTAGGTTGAAGAACACTATATTGCTGGCACCAATTCTCGTAATTTAGCCAATTCTGTTGAGTTTTTTCTAAAGTAATGAAGGTTTTAATGTTGTTAAGCTCATCTCTAATGGATTCAACTAAAGTCTGAAACTCAGTTCCTACAAAAATAATTTCAACATTGGCATCTCTGAGGATATAGCTCACTTCGGCAGCAGCTAAACGCCAATTAATAGGCACCAAGACTGCATTGATTTTGGCACAAGCAAATAATAGTTCATAACTCTTGAGTGAATCTTTCGCTAACAATGCAACTCGTGATTGCTCCTTAATTCCTTGCGCTAATAGTGCATTAGCTACACGATTACTTTGCAGATCTAACTGTGAATAAGTTAGTGCCTGATCATTGAAGATCAAGGCCCTAGTATTTGGGAATTGGCGGGCTTGTACGCAAGACAAATCTGCTAATGTTGAAATTTCTTTGTTATGTATCATTTATATTTCCCCAATTTGCCTTTTTTAGATTACTGAAGCATTGAGATACTTCTGGAGTTGTTGAGCTAGAATTTCGACATGAGGTGAGCGGAGCATGTTGTCGTGATTACCAGGAACCATAACCTTTTCTACATCTGCAACTACTTCCTTCCAAGCTGCTTCAAGATCAGTATCAGTCTCACGGGCTTTAAAGAGAATAATTTTTCCTGAGTAATACTGAGGTTTGTAGTTTTGTTGTGCTTGATAGTTGAGCTTACCAATCTTGAGGAAATGGTGAATTTGAGCTAAATCAAAATCGGCTGGAACTCGATGGTTTTGCTTAGCTTGCTCAAGCACATAGATTAGTCGCTCATCTGGTTTAAGTTGGCTCAGGTGTTCTAAACTAAGGTTAAGGTCTCCTACTAAACCTAGTACTAATAGAGCCAGATCACTTTCAGAGATAGAGGGATTCATCAAAGGGGAAGTAAAGGTATCTAGTAGAGCTAAGAGGGCTATTTGTTCACCTTGACAAGAAAGTTGTTGGGCTATTTCAAAAGCTATCAAGCCACCCATAGACCAGCCAGATAGGAAGTAGGGACCATGAGCAAGAACTGTTTGTAAAGCCTGGATGTAATGAGTCGCCATCTGCTCAATTGTAGTATGAGGTTCACACTGAGGATTAAGACCAACTGCTTGTAGTCCATAGATGGGTTGTTGTGAACTCAAATGACTGGCTAAATCCTGATAGCAAAGGACATTTCCCCCAAAAGGATGGATTAAGAAAAGAGGAGAGTAACTGCCATTTTGTTTAATAGGAACTAGAGCAGACCAAGGGAGAGAATCTGCTGAAGAACGGATTAGATGTGCTAGTTCAGAGATAGTTGAACTTTTAAAAAGTGTAGCTAGAGGTAAATTCTTCTGGAATTTTTGTTGAATTTGAGTGAGGAGGCGAACAGCAAGAAAAGAATTACCACCAAGTTCAAAAAAGTTGTTTGTTACTCCTACTGGAGTAACATTAAGAAGCTCTGACCAGATCTGTGCAAGTTGAAGTTCAATGGTGTCTCGGGGTGAGATAAACTTTCCTTCCTGGTGTAGGTCTAACTCTGGTGCAGGTAAGGCTTTTCGGTCTATTTTGCCATTAGAAGTTAATGGCAAAGCCTTCAAGAAAACAAAGGCATCAGGCACCATGTACTCCGGCAATTTGTGTTCCAGGTTAGATTGCAATTGTTTGCTACTCAATGATGAGTCTTCACTAATCACATAAGCGACTAAACGTTTGTGCTGTTGTAAGTCTTCTGAAGTGAGCACAACCGCCTGGTTAATTGTGGGTATTTGCCGTAATACGGCTTCAATTTCACCGAGTTCAATACGATAGCCATTGATTTTGACCTGAAAATCTTCTCGACCTAAAAACTCAATATTGCCATCAGGTAAATAGCGTCCTAAATCACCTGTTTTATACAAACGTTCTCCCCTATCTGGATGAGTAATAAAACTAGCTTTGGTCTTATCTTCATCTCCCCAGTAACCTAAGGCTAGTCCTATCCCCCCAATATATAGCTGCCCTGGCACCCATACTGGAGTAGGCTCCATTAACTCATTAAAGACATAAACACTTTGGTTAGTCAGGGGTTTTCCGTAAGGAATACTTTTCCAATTAGAATTAACTGTTGTGATCGGATAGCAAATCGACCAAATAGAGGCCTCGGTTGCTCCTCCTAAACTTACTATCTCAAGATTTGAGCAATGAGCTTGTATTTGCTCCGGTAATTTTAAAGGTAGCCAATCTCCACTGAGCAATGCCAAACGCAATGATAAGGGTGCTATTTCTGACCTTGCGGACAAATATTCTACCAACATTTGCATTAGAGTCGGAACTGAGTTCCAGATAGTTACTCTCTCCTTAACTATTAAATCTAGCCAGCAGGCAGGATCTTTAACCGCTTTTGAGGCTGGAATGACGATTGCTCCCCCCGCCGCCAAAATGCCAAAAATATCGTATACTGATAGGTCGAAGTTCAACGCTGACAGGGCAAGTACTCGATCGCAACTTTTTACTCCAAAGCGCTGGTTGATATCGAGGATGGTATTAACTGCACTCTGATGGTTAATTACTACTCCTTTGGGTATACCTGTCGAACCTGATGTATAAATGACATAGGCTAGATCGCAGTTCGTCTGTACTGAGTTCAAGAAATCGGAGTCAACAGTTCCTAATTCTTCATTTTCAATATATAAACGCTCGATCCCTGATGACCAAGAGAGATTGTGATTAAGGTGGGGTTGAGTTACAACCAGCTGAACTTGCCCCTGTTCAAGCAGATATTGCTGTCGCTGTTGGGGTAAACTCGGGTCAATGGGTAAATATGCTGCCCCAGAGATTAAAATCCCTAGTACGGCAACCACTTGTTCCCAATTTTTCTCCATGACCACAGCTACCAGAGTATTGGCAGTTGCTCCTAAGTGCCGCAATTGAGCTGCTAATCCTACTGCTCGTTGGTACAATTCCTGATAGGTTAGCTGGCATTCTGGAGCAATTACTGCCAAAGATTGAGGCTGCGCTTTGACGCGCTCAATAAATAAACCGTGCAAAGTCTGTTGAGAAACTAGCGCAGTAGTATTATTAACTTCACTTCGCTGTTGTAATTGAGCTGAAGGTAGCAATTGAAAAGTACTCTCAATCCAAGCTGAATCGGAAGTAGCTAGGCGCTCAAGTAAACGACAGTAAGCCGCAAACATATCATCGAGAAGTCCTTCTGGGAAAAGTTCTTCTACCACATCCCAATTGAATACTAATGCCCCTTTTTGCTCTCCAACTTGATGATCTAGCCAGACTTGTGGTGTTTGGCTGATGCTGTAAATTTCTTTTCCTAAAAAATTAAGGTCCAAATCTTTTTGATCTGAAGAATTTAAACCTAAAAGACTGGTAAAAACTATGGGCATAACTGCGGTTAATCCAGTTTTCCAACGACGAGCTAATTCCCGCAGTACTTCCACACCACTAATATGAATATGATCTAAATCTTGTAATAATTGCTGCTGTAATTGCTGAGCGCGAACAGTAAATGTATTTTGGGTATAATTATCTACTGTTAATAGAATAGTATTAGTAAAATCTCCAATAATTTGCTCAATTTCAGGATGGAGGGGAAGACGCTCAAATACAGTAAGATTGATAGTAAACTGAGGATTTTTGCTCCAACGTGTTAAAACCTCTGCAAAAGCAGCCAGCAAGATCACAGATGGAGTAAAACCAGCATTTTTCCCTCGCTGCTTTAGTTGTTGCCAGGTATTAGGTTCGAGCCCAGCGCGATAACGTTTAAATTTATACTTTTTTAGTTCACTAGGCTTATAGGCTAGAGGTAATTCTGGTGCTGGGGATAAAGTGTCTAAACGACTGAACCAGTAATCTTGCGATCGCTTGCTCAATTCTGGCTTTTGCAGAGTTTGTTTATTAATTATATAGTCCCGGAATGAGATTCCTAGTGGTTTTAACGAAATTTCAGGATTATAGTAAAGTTGATTCCACTCTTGAAGCAGAATCTGATTACTAGCAGCATCTACCATCAATAAATCTAGTTTGATGTGAAGTCTTATGTGCTGATCATCCAAGTAAGTGGCTCGAATATCAAACAAAGGCCATTGGTCAGACGGTAAAATTTGGTGGGATAATTTTTCCCGAATTGCTAGAAGCCTAAGCTCTTTTTCTTTGCTTTCGAGTCTTCGCAGATCCAATATTGAAATTTCATAGGGTGGAACTTTCTCTAAAATCTTTTGCTCACCTGTCGGTAGTACCACAGCCCGCAACATATCGTGCCGGTCTATTAATTTCTGCCAAGCTACTGACAGCCTTGGCAAATCTAAATTGCTAACTTCAAATTCAACGTAGCCATTAATAGCTACATTGCCTAATTCAAATATGCCACTACGTCCGATCCAATAGGCTTGCTGAATATCAGTTAGGGGAAAAGGTTCGTATTTTTTGCTATGGTCTGCCTCGATTCTGGATACAGCATTAGTATTTGTTTCAGTTTGTTGTAGCAAGCCGATAATTTCTGGTTTGTACTCCTTTAAGGAGTTACGCAGTTCTGGTGTCAAAACTCCTTTGGGAGCTTCAATAATTAGTTGCTCGTTTTTAACCGATAATTTGACACCCCGTTGGTCAAGTTCACTTAAAAGTTGATGTCTGTTCATAACTCGATAATTTCTGTATCGTCACTAGATTGAGTAGATAAGGGCGATGACTGAATTTTTGTCAATGTTAAGTAATCCTCTACAGTCACGGCTAGTTCTGCAATATTAGTTGCTTCTGTCAATAATTGTTTTATAGAAACATTTACTCCTAGTGAGGAAAGCAGCTTATTTTTTAACTGCACTAATTTCAATGAATCCATGCCCAACTGGAAGAAATTACTCTCGACACCTACTGTTTCTAATTGAAGAAGTTCTTGTACTATTTTGGCTAAAGTCCACTCCATTTCAGTTTTTGGAGGTGTTAAGATTGCTTCTGCATTCAAGGCAATTTCTGGACTAGGTAACATCTTGCGGTCTACTTTACCATTAGAAGTTAAAGGTAAAGAATCCAGGATAATATATTCAGAAGGCAGCATATATTTAGGCAACTTCTGCTGTAGATACTCCCGCAACTGTAGGTTAATTGAGTTATAACCTTGATCAGCTTTAGTGGAGAACCACTGCCTAGTTTGAGTTAAATCTATTTTTCCACCTACAAAGCTATAGAGCAGAAGTTGACTTGGTTGATAAGCTTCTGCTGAATTTTGAGCTGATGTCAATTCTTGATCAGAGACTACATAAGCTACAAGCTGCTTTTTATTTAGTTCTTCTCCCACCGCAGCAACCACGGCCTGTTTAATAGCCGGATGTTGTTTTAATGCTGCTTCAATTTCACCGAATTCAATACGATAGCCATTGATTTTGACCTGAAAATCTTCTCGACCTAAAAACTCAATATTGCCATCAGGTAAATAGCGTCCTAAATCACCTGTTTTATACAAACATTCTCCCCTATCTGGATGAGTAATAAAACTAGCTTTGGTCTTATCTTCATCTCCCCAGTAACCTAAGGCTAGTCCTATCCCCCCAATATATAGCTGCCCTGGCACCCATACTGGAGTAGGCTCCATTAACTCATTAAAGACATAAACACTTTGGTTAGTCAGGGGTTTTCCGTAAGGAATACTTTTCCAATTAGAATTAACTGTTGTGATCGGATAGCAAATCGACCAAATAGAGGCCTCGGTTGCTCCTCCTAAACTTACTATCTCAAGATTTGAGCAATGAGCTTGTATTTGCTCCGGTAATTTTAAAGGTAGCCAATCTCCACTGAGCAATGCCAAACGCAATGATAAGGGTGCTATTTCTGACCTTGCGGACAAATATTCTACCAACATTTGCATTAGAGTCGGAACTGAGTTCCAGATAGTTACTCTCTCCTTAACTATTAAATCTAGCCAGCAGGCAGGATCTTTAACCGCTT
>JAAHGS010000020.1:12573-109230 GCA_010692645.1 Symploca sp. SIO2E9 | reverse complement strand
GGTGCTATTTCTGACCTTGCGGACAAATATTCTACCAACATTTGCATTAGAGTCGGAACTGAGTTCCAGATAGTTACTCTCTCCTTAACTATTAAATCTAGCCAGCAGGCAGGATCTTTAACCGCTTCTGAGGCTGGAATGACGATTGCTCCCCCCGCTGCCAAAATACCAAAGATATCGTATACTGACAGGTCGAAGTTCAAAGCTGATAGAGCGAGTACTCGATCGCAATTCCCTACTCCAAAACGCTGGTTGATATCGACAATAGTATTTACTGCACTCTGATGGTTGATTGCTACTCCTTTGGGTTTCCCTGTCGAACCTGAGGTAAAAATAACGTAGGCTAAATCTTGATTATTTCCATGGTGTAGAGATATTTCAGAGAACCTTTCTAAACCTTCTTCAACACATAAGCTTTGCACATTTTCTGGCCAAGAAACCTTACCCTTGAAGAAGGGTTGAGTTAGCACTAATTTAACTTCTCCCTGTTGCAGTAAATACCACTGTCTTTCCTTGGGTAAATTTGGGTCAATTGGTAAATATGCTGCCCCAGAGATTAAAATTCCTAGTACCGCAACCACTTGTTCCCAGCCTTTCTCCATGACGACAGCTACCAAAGTGTTGGCAGTCGCTCCTAAGTGCCGCAATTGAGCTGCTAATCCTACTGCTCGTTGGTACAATTGCTGATAGCTTAACTGGCACTGTGGAGCAATTACTGCCAAAGATTGAGGCTGCGCTTTGACGCGCTCAATAAATAAACCGTGCAAAGTCTGTTGAGAAACTGGCGCAGTAGTATTATTAACTTCACTTCGCTGTTGTAATTGAACTGAAGGTAGCAATTGAAAAGTACTCTCAATCCAAGCTGAATCGGAAGTAGCTAGGCGCTCAAGTAAACGACAGTAAGCCGCAAACATGTCATCGAGAAGTCCTTCAGGGAAAAGTTCTTCTACCGCATCCCAATTGAATACTAAATACCCTTTTTTTTCTCTAACTTGATGATCCAGCCAAACTTGTGGTGTTTGGCTAATGCTGTAAACTTCTTTTCCTAAATTCTCTAACATCCACACATCTTCACCAAGTGAGTTTAGACCTAAGGTACTGGTAAAAACCACTGGCATAAATTGATAGCTTTCTCGCCGACGCCTTAGTTCTCGCTGAACTTGTAAGCCGCTAACATAGCCATGGTCTAAATCCTGCCACAGTTGTTGCTGTAATTTTTGAGCACGGGCGGTAAATGTATTAGAAACTGAATTATCTACTTCTAGAAGTGTCAGGGAGGTGAAGTCCCCCACCAAGTCATTGACTTGAGGATGTAAGGATAAACGCTTAAATAGGGTGAGATTAATCGTAAATTTATTACTTTTACTCCACCGATTAATAATTTCAGCAAAGGCACTCAACAAAACGCCAGAAGGAGTTAGATTGAATTGGTTAGCCCGGTTTTTTAATTGTTGCCATCGGGCTGAGGAGAGTTGAAAACTGCGACGTTTGAACTGAGGCTTGGTTATAGAAGCTGGATTCTTCGCTAAGGGAAATTCTGGTCCTGGGGGCAAGGTATCTAGGCGGTTAAACCAATACTCCTGAGAACGTCGATATTGTGATGTATCTGGTAAAGTTGACTCCGCCAGAACATAATCCCGAAATGAAAGTTCTAGTGGCGGTAATAAACACTCCGAATTATCGTAAAGTTGAGACCATTCTCGCCCCAACACAAACATACTCCAAGCATCAGCAATCAAAGCATCAAAGCTGAGATGAAGTCTGGTTCGTTGTGGATCTAAACGACTAGCGCGTATCTCAAATAATGGCCAGCGATCAGCAGGCAATACCTCATGGGACATGCGATCGCGAATCGACTCTAACTTAGCATTAACGACTTCGGGTAGTTGTCCGCGCAAGTCCAAAACTTCAATTTGATAGGGGGGTACTGTTTCGAGAACTTGCTGCCGACCATCTGGTAAAATTATGACCCGTAGCATATCGTGGCGCTCAATTAGTTTCTGCCAAGCTAGATTCAACTTTTCCAGATTTAAATTGTTACTTTCTAACTCTATATAACCGTGGGCAGCAATATTGCTCAACTCAAATGCCTGATCACGACCAAGCCAATACGCTTGTTGAATATCAGTTAGAGGAAAGGGCTGATGGCGCTGTTCTAGGGCAGGCACAATTGTTGGTAGGGCCACAAAAGATGCTTGCTCAGATTCAGTTTGGCAGTACTGTGAAATTATTTTGCTAAGTTCAGCTACTGAGGGAGATTTTAAGAGGTAACTTAAGGGAAATTGAACCTTGAAACTTTCCTGCAATCGAGAAATTACTTGAGTAGCGAGTAGGGAGTGTCCTCCTAGTTCAAAGAAATTATCATGAACACCCACTCGTTTGAGTTTAAGTACCGAGGCTAAAATTTGAGCGATCGCTTCTTCAGTAGGCGTGCAGGGTGCTACAAATTCTACCTGTCGATTCTGTTCTAAATCTGGTTTGGGTAAAGCGCGACGGTCGATTTTGCCGTTAGCGGTCAAAGGCAGAGACTCTAGACTTATAAAAGAAGAAGGCACCATATATTCGGGCAACTTATGTTTGATAAAATTACGTAGTTCACTGCGGTTTGGAGACTCTTGGTGAGGTACAATATAGGCAACTAGGTATTTGTTGTCTGCTTGTTCTTCTGAGGCAATTACTACTGCTTCTCGTAGTTGAGGATGTGTACTCAGAACTACTTCAATTTCCCCAATTTCGATGCGAAAACCACGAATTTTAACTTGATTATCAATCCGACCAAGAAACTCAATAGTTCCATCAGGTAGATATCTCGCCAAATCCCCTGTTTTATACAATTTTGAATTGTTGAAGGGATTGGGGATAAATTTCTCTTCGGTCAAGTCTGGACGGTTGATGTAACCTCGAGCAATACCAACACCTCCGATGTGCAGTTCACCGGGAATCCCAATCGGGACTGGTTGAAGATTACTGTCTAGAATATAAATGTATCTGTTAGCAAACGGACGTCCAATTGGGGCTAGTCCCTCAGCAGACAAGTTAACTTTAGTAGTTTCAAAATAGGTACTGTCAATAGTAGCTTCACTTACTCCATAGGAATTAATCAAGCGAGTATCAGAACCACAGAAATGCCTAAATTTTTCATATTCCTTGAGATACAAGCTATCTGAACCAACTACTAGCAGTCGTAAGAAGTTAAGCTTTTGCTTAGTTTTTTCCAAATACTCAACCAAATTCCTCAAAACTGCTGGCACAAATTCGGCGCTATCAATCTGCTCTTGGCGCATCAATTGATATAGCTTTTCCGGCTCCAAAAGAAACTCACGGGGACATAACACTAATTTTGCGCCAGAACAAAGAGCTCGAACTAGATCCCCGGAAAAGACATCAAAAGAAAAACTCGCCATTTGCAGATGGCTGCTAAGGGAGCAAAGCTGATATGCATTTTCCCAAGCCTGATAGGCATTAACTAAACTGCAATGAGCGATCGCTACTCCTTTAGATTTGCCTGTAGAACCGGAGGTGTAAACCACATAGGCTAGATTCTGGGAGTGAGTATCACTAACTGGGTTTTCTTTACTCTCTTGAGCAATAACCTCCCAGTCTTTGTTCAAAAAGACTACGCGCGCTGCTGGCACTGGAAGACTTTCCAGCATTCCTTGTTGAGTCAGCAGCACCGACACTTGTGCATCTTTGAGCATAAAGCTTAAGCGCTCTTGGGGATAGGCAGGGTCTAGTGGTACATAAGCCCCACCGGCTTTGATAATCCCCAGCAATCCTACGACCATTTCTAGGGAGCGCTCTATATAAATTCCTACTAGTACTTCTCGTCCAACCCCCAACCCTTGCAAGTAGTGTGCTAGTTGATTAGCTTTGGTATTCAACTCTTGATAAGTCAGTTGCTGGTTTTTAAACTTTACTGCGATCGCATTAGGATTGATTTTGACCTGAGTTTCAAATAACTGATGAATGCACTTATCCTGGGGATACTCTACTTGGGTATTGTTCCACTCCCACAGTAATTGATGGTATTCAGGTTCTGTTAGTAGGGGTAATGAACCAATTGGCTGCTCTGGATTAGTAACAATTCCCTCCAGTAATGTTTGGAAATGGCCAGCCATGCGCATCATCGTTGTCTGATCAAACAAGTCAGTGTTATACCTGAATATGCCCAGTAGTGATTCCTGCATCTCGATCATATCGAAGACTAAATCATTCTGACCTTCCTGTTGTGGTATCACAAAAGGTTCTAGAGATAACCCACCCCAATCTTCTCTAGTTTTTGTTTTCGTAGAGACAGACAATTCATAGTCCTGGGCTATTTCTTGCAATTTCAACAGGTTAAAGGAAGCGCGGAAAAGTCCTGGCAAACTAGCATCACGGTTTACCTGCAATCGCTCAATCAACAAAGGAGAGGGATAATCTTGATGGGTGAGTGCGGCTAATACTGTCTGGCGTACTTGGGATAGAAGTTGGGAAAATGTGGGGTTACCAGCCAGATTAACTCGCAGGGCAAGCATATTAACGAAAAAGCCAACAGTCCCAGCAAACTTAGACTGACTTCTACCCTCAGTGGGAGAACCAACTATGATATCTTCTTGAGAAGTGTAACGGTAGAGCAGCACTTGGAAGGTAGTCAGAAGAAGCATGTAAAGAGTTGCTCCTTGAGCCTTCGCCATTTCCCTAAGCTTGGCAGTTAACTCTTCAGTTATTTTAAAGGTATAGGATGCTCCTTTATAGGTCTGAATTGGTTGCCGAGGTCGGTCTGTTGGTAACTTTAATACTGGCAATTCACCAGCCAATTGTTTCTGCCAATAAGCCCAAAGTCTATCTCCAATAGGACTTGCTAACATTTCCCTTTGCCACTGTACAAAGTCTCGATATTGCCAGTTAATCAGAGGTAGAGATACTATTTGACCTGTATTTTCCGCCTCGTATAACAAACGCAACTCATCCAAAAGAATGCCAAAGGAGAAGCCATCAACAACAATGTGGTGTATTGTCAGTAAAAGTACATAGTCTTGTGCAGAGCGAGTAAACAAACTTACCCGCAGCACAGGTCCTAGTTCCAAATTGAAGGGACACCGATATTCCTCAATTACCTTTTTGGTAAGTTCATTCTCGTCCCAAGTGGAAGCGTTAATTTCTTGGAAGCAGACTTGTTGGTATTCATGAACCTCTTGAAAGGGTTCAGCATCTCGTTGACCAAAGGTAGTACGTAATGTTGAATGGCGAACTATTAATCTTTGAAAAGCCCTTCGCAAAGCTAAAACATTTAAATGGGAACGGATACGTGCTGTGAAAGCAATGTTGTAAGCTGCGCTCTCCGGTGCTAGTTTATATAGAAACCATATACCTTGTTGAGAATGGGTAAGCGGATAGGATTTAGAATAATGAAACTCCTTTTTATGCTCATTTGGACTTGGTAATATCTGCGGTTGAACAACAAATTCAGATTTATTAGAGGAGGAATTATTTAGCTGTTGATTCACTAGTATCACTAGGCTAGCGATACTAGAATCCTCCATGAATTTCACTGCGGGTATATCTACTGCAAGGTCAGTTCTGAGGCGATTCCTGAGTTTAGCGGCAATCAGAGAGTCAATTCCTAAATACTTGAGAGGCTGCTGCACATCTAGTTCAGATACACTTATCCCTATGACTTGGGCAACCTGCTCTTGAAGATAAGCTTCCAAGAGTGACTGACGTTCGTTTGCGGTTACTTCTGTCAATCTTTGTAAAAGTTTATGCCGCTGTGCTACCACCTGACTTACCCCTATTTAGATTTGATGACTACCAACCCCTTCGGAGTTTATGGAGAAAATTTATTCTCTAATAGAGAATTCCAGTTTTCAAGCAATTACAGACTGTTGATAGTCATCAATATTTTTTTCTAACTTGTTGTTTAAGACGGCAATGGTGACATCACCTTCAGACCAACCACCATTGTGGTCATAAAAGGCGCAGGAGGTTTTCAACATAATTAAATTACCACGACTAGAATATTTGTTGATTGATAAGGCACCTTGAAAATTATTAGAGTTGACTGGTTTTTTAAATGTACTGGAAAATTTTACAATCAGAAAATCACTAAGCTGACGGTATTTATAGGTTTTTAAATTCCAGTCTTTCATCACTTCTAGCAATTTGTTTTTCAACAAATAAGCAATGATGATATAGAACAATTGATTGTAGCAGATATTAAATTCAACTGAATTAAAGTGTCCGGTGTCAGTAATATAGCAAGATTCAGGAATAGCAAAATCAGCTTTGATAAACCATAAACCTTGAGACTCATTTTTCGATTTTTTAGTTAAATTATTTAGTTCAGGATATTGAAAATAAGCCTTCTTAAGGTATTTACAATTATCTTTGTATGGTTCAAGAAATACATCCAATAAATCTTGGTCTACTTCATCTATCTTGGTAAATTTTTGGTTGATATCCATAACTGTTCTTCTCAGTGCAGTAGGAAATATCTGAGATAATGATTAAGGAAGTAACCATGTAGAGTACAAGTTACTATAATCTCTATCTAGTAAGCATTTTAAGTTGTTTCGTTACTCCTTCAGAGACAACATAAAATGGCAAACCATCATAAATACCAATACGGTAGCTCACACTATTCTCGCCTTCTGGTACTGTAGATGCTTTATGATTGAGAGTCCTGTTTTCCCATAAGAGAATGTCGCCGTCTTTCCATACATGGGTATGAATATGTTGCTCACGCTCAATAAATGAAAATAATTCCTGTAACAGTTCTTGACTACTTTCATAATCGGCACCTACAATACTAGTGGTAAAACCTGAACTCATGTACAGAATTTTTTCATGAGTAACAGGGTGCGTAATGATTGCTGGATGCTTAACAGGCGGGAATCTATTTTCAAAATCATTCATGATATCTATAATCGCCCTGTCGATATCCCACTGTTGCACCTTATAACGCCATTTAGCATTATGTACTAGTTCTTTACTATCAATATGACTTCTTAAATTTGTAGGCAATTTTTTATAAACCTGTTGCATATCGATGTAATAGGTCTCTCTAATAGAATTAGGTAGAACCTGGGGGTAGAGCATAGTAAATGGCAGAGGTTCATTAAGAAAAGCACAGTCAGTATGCCAGTATTTGCCAGTCCCTCGCACTCCAAATTTTTTACCATCTTTAGGTAGATTAGAAGAAACAAATATTTCAGGATAATCTGGGTGATGATAGTTATCTTGAGGATAAATTTGTGGTATCCCGATTTTTTGGGCAAAGGCTAAATATTGGTCTTCATTAAGATTTTGATCTCTGAATACAACTAACTTATGGTTGTATACAAGTTGTCTGATCGTCTTGACTTCTGCTTCAGTAACCGCAACAACATCTATATCTAAAACTTCGGCACCAATACATTCTGAGGATGGTCTATTGATTTTCATGATTTGCCCCTGATTGATTTCAATTTAAATCTTTTGAACTGTAGCTTTTAGATCTAATAAATAAACTTAACGGCTTGAGTGAAAGTAAAACTATAGAAAGCTTGTGCCGGCTAAAAGATACTCTCCATCACTACTAAGCGTAAGCATCATCAAGGGTTTTAATCACTACAGCAACACTAACCAGAGTGAGTAACACACTAATGGCAAACGCTCCTTGATAACTAACAGCTTCAGCAATAAAACCACTAATCCCACCAGCAATTAAGCTGCCCACAAAAACAAGAGAAATTTGCAAAGTATAGTCAAATCCAGCAGTTCCTAGCCTACTGTTATCCATCATGATTGTGTACATTGGAATCAAGGTCATACTATAGGTGAACTGAAACCCCATGCTGACTAGATAGAGAACAGGTAAGCTAGTCAAGCCCACAGTGGGTAAAGCAAAAGCAGCAATTGCTATTGCCATCAAAAATCCCAAGACAATCAGAGCTTTTTTCCTTCCCAGAGGTTTAATCAGAAATCCTCCTACAATTGCCCCCACTAAACCTGCGCTGTAAGCAACTATTCCATTCATTAACCCAATTTGTGCTAAAGAAAGTCCTATATCCACTAGCAACGGACGAAACATTGTACTGCCAATAGTTGCTCCCATCATATACAGCAATAGCACCAGTACCCAGCGCCCCATACCTGAACGAGAGAAGAATTTCACAAACACCGTCCAACTCAGTTTTTGGTCATACTTATAACTAGCTAAGTTCTCGCGATGGAAAACTACCGGAATGAGCAGTAATAAAACACTCAGGGCCATAGTCAATAAACTACCTGTCCAGCCCCAGTAATCCAGTAACAAGAGAAGACCACCTCCTCCTAAAATACCACCAAGATAACTTCCCGCCCCCTGAATGCTATTACCCAAGCCTCGTTCAGACGGAGTAAGCAATTCAATCGCTAAAGCATCAGTGGCAATATCTTGGGTGGCTGCCAGTGAGATTGCAAACAACATACCTACTGCTAGTAGTCCAAAGTGAGTTTGGATATCGAGGGTTGCACAAAAGATGAGTGTCACTACTAAAAGACTTTGCATCGCCAAAATCCAAGATTTGTAGTGTCCCAATTTTGTCCAACCGTAGCGATCAACAATTGGTGACCAAAGTACCTTTAGTGTCCAGGGTAAACTCAGGAAACTGGTTAGTCCTATTGCCTCTAAGGAAACGCCTTGTTGTCGCAGGAACACAGGTAGCGTTTGTCCAAAGAAAGCCACGGGCAAAAATTGTGCTATGTATAAGCTGGCAAGTAGTCCCAGTTTTTTCATAGTGTGATCACTACTGGTTTAAAATCGAGTTCTCACTTGAACCCCATAGGTAGCTGGAGGACCGAAAGTCGCAAAAGTTCCGAAGCCAGGGAAAGCTGCGGCTGAGGCTAGATGCTCAACATCAGTAATATTATTACCAAACAGGTAAATTCCATAGTTATCGGTAAATTCATAGCCTATACGAGCATTTAACAGTGCAAAAGGACCTTGTTCAAACTCATTGGCATCATCGAAAAAGGTCGTACCCATTCCCTGTAGTTCCACCCTGACTAAGATACCAATAGGAGCACGGTATTGTATGGCCAAGTTATAAGTAAAGTCTGGTGAATAAGCTAGGGTATTTCCATCAAAGTCATCACCTGTAAAGGGGTTAATAAAATCCTTAAATTCCGCATCGACAAAGCCAAAGCCAGCAATTATATCTAGTCCTTTGAATGGAGTTGCCCTCACCTCAGCTTCCAAGCCAGTAATAACGACATCAGCATTAGCTACTTCTTGAAAAAAGCCGGTTTCATCAGGTAAAGCTACCTGATAATTATCTATTGGATTATGAAAAATACTTAAATTGGTAGTTATTCGGTTCTCTAACCAGGAAGACTTAAAACCGACTTCAAAATTCCAAGATGTTTCTTCCTCAAATGTCAATAAATCCTCAGAACTAGCATTAAAGTTCACTCCTGGTGGTCTATATCCCCTAGAAGCACTTCCGTACATTAGGATGTTGGGACTAAAGCGGTATTCCAAGATAAAACGGGGCAATAATTCATCCCCTTCTTGTTCAATATCATCAAAACTTTCCCCATTGGCAAAAGAAGGTGAACCATCCGCTGGAAAAAAGGTACTCTCTGAGTCATTGAGAGTGCTATCAACATTTTCATAGCGCAATCCTGCTGTTAATGTCAGTGCTTTAGTAACTTGATAACTAGCCTGAGCAAAACCAGCAAAAGTAGTCTCGTCAACTTCTGAGCTTCGTTGACTGAGTCCAGGGGTAAAACCAAATGCTACTGAATCAGCTCCGTTTCTGAAGCCATTACTACCAAGGTTGAAGTCTCTAGATTCAAAATAACCTCCAAGCAACCACTGGAATCTCTCAGCCTCTTCAGGGGATTGCAGCCTGATTTCTTGCGTAAATACCGTTGAGTCTACCGCAAAAACCTGTGTAAAGAAATCAGATGTTGATAAGTCTGCTTCAGCTTCAAATTCTTGGTCGGAAAAACGTCGAGCTGTAATAGAAGTAAAACGAACATCTGGATTTTTGTAGCTTATTCTCAGTGATTGAGTATTAGAATTGAGGTTATTAAAACCATCATCAAAATCTTGTTCTACTTCAAAAACTTCTGTTCCCAGGTCATCAAAGGGAGGAGGACCATCTCGATAGTCATCGAAGGAACCATTCAGAGAAATCTCCCAAGCTTCCGAGGGAGTCCAAAGTAGTTGAACACGACCTGTTCCTCCTGATTGGAAATCTATATCTTCATCATCTAAAAAGATATTTTCTGTATAACCATCCCGTGTTTCAAAATTTCCTGATAGACGAAAAAATAGTTTATCTGCTACTAATGGTCCGCCAATACCAGCTCGCACATCGAGGTCGTCAAAATTCCCGTAACTAACACTATTATTAAATTCAAAATTGTTAGTGGGTTTACGAGTGATAATGTTAACCACTCCTGCTTGAGCATTTCTACCATAGAGGGTAGATTGAGGACCACGCAGTACTTCCACTCGTTCGATATCAGGTAAATCTATACCCAGGAAACCAATGTAGTCGTAAGGAACATCGTCTACAAAGAAAGCGACTGGATCCCTATTGATAAAATTAAAGTTACTTAAACCCCGAACACTGTAGAATACAAAATTACGGCTTGGTGAAAAGGTTGAAAAGTTGGGAGTGTTACCAGCAATATCGCTGAATGAAGTAATATCAGAATCTTCAATTTCTTGTTGTGTAATAGCAGTGACACTTATAGGAACATCCTGTAAAGATTCTGGTTGCTTCTCGGCAGTAACAATGATTTCAAACTCTTCTATTTCTTCTACTTTTGGTGTACTCAGGCTAATAGTTAGCCCTTGTTGACTTTGAAATACCTCTCCAGTTGGGATTCCCTCAACTCCAGTTACTATCACTTGCACACTATTAGCATCAGGAGTATTCAAGATGACACTAGTAATGCCTTCAACAGGATTTTCCTGGCGAAATTCCTCTCCCTCTGGCAACTGTAACTGCGCATTAGAAATATTAACAATCAAGCTGTTTCCTTCAATGGAGGTAGAACTCTCAAGTACATCACCTCCAGCAGTTTCCAGGATAATCTCAATGCCATCAGCTGTTGAATTGAGTTGTACACCTATTATCTGAACTGGAAATGGGGACTCGGAGTTATTAGTTGGAGATTGAGATAGCCACTCTTCAATGCTACTGGCAGGGCTATAAATTTCGTTACTTTCTTGCACCAAATCAGCCTTGGCTGGTAAGGCGACAAAGACTGATATAGCTAAACTCGAATACATCCAATTTGATAATTTCTGCTGCTTCACCCAGATTCCTCACATGCTTATATCTGCATTTCCTTGGGATTATACAAACTTGGTTGTATGCATATCTTTTATACAGCTTGAAGGAGCGATAGCCTACATAAAGGTATGCTAAGTAGCTGTTAGTGTCAAATGACAAGTGGTCAAACCTCCAAACAATCTGCCTCCTCTGACAAAGATGCCATTAAACTGCCAGACGATATTGCAGAAGTCTACTGATAAAGCAGTAGACCTCTCCGAAAATGCTCAAAATCTCTATTCGAGTCTGTTTAGAAATACTACGACATCTTCATTGTCACTGGAGTTTAGGCTAACTGAACCTAAAAGCCATACTAGACGGTACAGTTTAATAGCTGGGCACATGAAAATTTGACTCAGCTTGTAAAAAAAAGCTCAGAGCAATGGTGATAGTGTAAATAATTGTTTTAAGTAGCCGCTGTACTAAACCGTATAGTTTGGTAGTGTGGGGAATTACTCTAAACTCTCGTGCCGTTGATTAACCCTCAAAATATGTAAACTGTACCGTTTAGTATGCCAGTTTGGGTCAGTTAGTCTAAGCTCCAGTTACAAGGAAGTTAGGGTTTCTGAGCAGCGATCGCTAATTTTACGCCTTTAACTCTACGCAAGCGATCCATTACCTCTACCACCTGACCGTGATTAACTTCTTGATCGGCATTGACAATCACAATTGTCTCTGAATTTGACCTCACCAGAGAATTTACCCTCTCCTGTAGTGCCTCTAGTTTAATAGGTTTACGATTAAGTGCAATCGCGCCATCAGGCTTAATCGTTACAGTAACTTCGCTACTGGGCTGGCGTTGAGCTGTTGTAGCTTGTGGTAAATTAACTGGCAGCCCTTGGGAGCGGGTTAAAGACAGCGTCGAAATAATGAAGAACGCCAGAACCGAGAACACGACATCAATCATCGGTACCAGGTTGATCTCCATCGGCTTCTCTAACTCATCGGGTAGACGCATAGAAAGGCTCTCCTTGTTCGTAGTTAAGACGATAAAGCAGTTCCAACTGACCTCCGTATTCCTGAATCAAGGCTAGCTCTCGTAGGTAAAACCCCCGAAACATATTAGCAAACAGCAGAGTAAAAATTGCCACCACTAATCCCATCACAGTGGAGACCAAAGCCTCAGAGATGCCACCAGTGACTCCTGTGGTGCTGCTGCCGTCCACCTCACCAATTTTCAGAGCAGAAAAAGCCCTAATCAAGCCCAAAATCGTGCCTAGTAGACCCAGCAGCGGTGAGACGCTGATAGTGGTCTCAAACACAGTACTAAATCGCTTCAGAGTAGAAAGTTCGGCCTGGGCCGCACTTTCTAAGGCTAAGCGAAATTCCTCAGGATTGGGGTTTTCTAAGTCTAAAGCTTCCAGAAAAATGCGGCAAAGGGGCAAGTCAGCATTCTGCCTTAGTCTGGAAATTGCCATTGAAGGGTTGGCTCTATAGAGCTTAAGGGCTTCTTTTGCTACTCGGCGTTGCCGACGCTTGAGGCGAAACCAAAACGCTAGACGCTCGATAACCAGGGCAAAAGACACCAGGGAAAATGTGAGTAAAGGCCAGGCAACTATGCCACCCCTTGTCCAAAAATCGTCAATTGGCATACACTCTCTCTGTGATTATCAAAAATATCTTTTTAGAGTACAGTAGATCATTCTACAAGAATATCTTGATATTTATTATCAATAAAACTAATTTTATAATCAATTAATCTTGAAGATTTTTATTGGGCTGGAGTTTAAATTTCTGTTAAGACTAGCGTTCTCCAGAGCTTCTGAATTGAGGTTATTTGAGATTGAAGCTCTTTATCCGTAGACTTTTAGCGCCTTGACACCATATTCAAGCAGAGAGTGCAATTTTGCTTGATATAACTTTTATTCAACTATATAATGTGTTGTAATCCTGATATATAATGTGTTCTAATCCTGATCATCTATTCTGCTCCCTTTTAAGAAAAATTAGCAATAAAGCTGAGTTATTTACAATCTTTTAGCTGCTCATTATTGCTAATAATACTGAACAACTACTAATCTTATCCAAGTTTTGGTAGTTTTCAACTGTTGAAGACAGGGTTGGCAGAAGGGGATTGCTTCTCTATCGGGATGTTCAACCTGAGTCGAGAGCATCGTTGTTCTTTTGTATGTGTTGATCAATCTCTATTTTGATTTTGTCAAAATTTAAGCTTAAGGATAATCAAGCATGAGCATTTCCAGCTTCTGTATAGAGCAGCGTGAGCTAGAACAAGAGGCTCTCAAGAAGTTTCTCGCCATGAGTCTGGTGGGTTCAGCACTGCTACATGTGGTGTTAGCCTTCAGTATCACCTGGCTTGATCAGGAACCGGAATTTGTTAATGAACCGATTGAAATAATTATTGTCGAGGAACCAGAGCCGCCACCAGTTGAGCCAAAAGAAGAAAAATTGGAGCCTCCTCCAATTCCTGAGCCTCCTCCAGTTAAACCACCGAAGATCGAGGAGTTGATTGAAACCAAAATATCAGAGGCTCCCCAACCACTACCACCAACACCAGTTACACCTCAAAAACCAGTAGCGCCAAAACCACCACCGGTAGTTTCAAAACCTATCGAGACAAGCAGGCAACCACAGCCAAAGATTAAAACTCCTAATCAACCCGACTTTACCCCTAATGAAACTGCTCCTATCTCACCCCCGAAGGCAATAGCAGCCAATCAGTCGGTACCGTCACGACCAAATCACAATTCTCAACCACTTTCAACTCCACCAGATGTTGAAAGAAAACTCTCTCAAAGCTTCAATTCCTCCACTAATTCCCCACTCACCCAATCAACAGATGCTAACCCCACAGCACCAGGGGAAGTGGCAGCCAATCAGTCGCCACCGCCACGACTAAATAACAATTCTCAACCACTTTCAGCTCCACCAGATGTGGAGAGAAAACTCTCTCAAAGTTTGAATTCCTCCACTAATTCCCCACTCACCCAATCAACAGATGTCAGCCCCACAACACCGGGGGAAGTAGCAGTCAATAAGTCAGCACCACCACGACTAAATAACAATTCTCAACCACTTTCAGCTCCACCAGATGTGGAGAGAAAACTCTCTCAAAGTTTGAATTCCTCCACTAATTCCTCAGTGACCCAATCAACAGATGCTAGCCCCACAGCACCAGGGGAAGTGGCTGTTAATCGTTCGGTACCCACAAAACCGGCAATGGCTTCTAGTTCAATTGTGCCTTCATCAGCAGATTCGAGGCAATTTAGTGATTTTAGCGGTAGTGATTCCTCATCCGTATCACCAGGTGGCAGTGAGGAGCAAGGTAGTCCTACTTCACCAGGGGCAGTAGTCGCTGCTCACTCAGCGCCAGCCAAACCGGAAATTAGAGAAGGTGGTGGTGGTTTGCTTTGTGTTCGCAGATGTAATCCTAAATATCCCTCTTCACTCAATGGTGAAGAAGGTACCACGATTGTTCGAGTTGTAGTGGATCAAAATGGTAATGTCGTTGAGACAGAAGTCGCAGGGAACAGTGGTAATTCGCAGGTAGATCAAGAAGCGCTTACAGCTGCCAAGAAAATGAGGTTTTCAGCACCAGAAGGTGGAGGTTTGGTGGCGGTTAGGGTAAATATTAACTTTACGGTGGAAGGCTCTGAGTTTGATCGTCAAGCTCGTGAACGTCAGGAGCAGATGGAACGTGAACGGTTAGCGCGTGAACGTGAACAGGCACAACAGGAAGCTCGTCAAAGGGAAATTCGCCAACAGCAAGAACAGGAAGCTCGTGAACAAGCCGAATCGGAGGAAGAACTACCACAGCCGACAGCTGTAGAGTAAAGGGTAAACTCAACTCGTACTCACCATTTTTTATTATGTAGAGTTTCCTCTTGTACAGAATCTGCAAACATAAAAAATACTCAAAACTAAATGCTCAAAAATGAAAACAGAACAGTTTAGAATTTCTTCATTGAAGATGGATACAATTAGACGATTCGGAATAACTTTATTAATTGCTTCAGGCTTAAATTTTGCCAGCTTAGTCAGTAATTTACCTCAAGCCTGGGCAGACGTTATTACCTTAACAGATGGTGGTCGTTGCGAAGGGAAAATTAGCAATGGCAGCCTCAACGGTCAAGGAGTCTGCTCCTACGCTAACGGTGATCGCTATGAGGGCAACTTCTCTGACGGCAAAAAACAAGGTAAAGGCATCTATACTTTTGCCTCGGGAGACCGTTACGAAGGAGAGTTCAGCGATGACAATATCAGTGGCAAGGGTGTTCGGGTATATGCCGACGGCGATCGCTACGAAGGGGAGTTTAGTGAAGGTGTTCCCAATGGTACTGGAGTTTATATTTCTGCTAATGGGGGTC
Organism: Symploca sp. SIO2E9; assembly: GCA_010692645.1. Classification (GTDB taxonomy): domain Bacteria; phylum Cyanobacteriota; class Cyanobacteriia; order Cyanobacteriales; family Coleofasciculaceae; genus SIO3C6. The sequence goes on along the minus strand of JAAHGS010000020.1, from coordinate 93,611 downwards.
GTTTTGAGGGGGAATTTCGTAATGGTGCCCCCAGTGGTAAAGGTACCTTTATTTTCACTAATGGTAATCGCTGTTCTGGAGAAGTAAGTGACTCTCAGATCAACAGTGCTGGGGTATGCGAATACAAAAATGGTAATCGCTATGAAGGTCCATTGCGTAACTCTCAGCCCAATGGTCAAGGGACTTACACTTTTGCTTCCGGAGGCTCTTATAAAGGCGAGTTTCAAGATGGGCAGTTTAATGGCAGTGGTGTGAGGGAATATGCCAATGGCAACCGTTATGAAGGGGAATTTCGTAACGGCAAACCAGAGGGGAAAGGAGTTTTTATTATTACCAATGATGGTCGCTACGAAGGGAGTTTTAGTAACGGTAAGTTCAATGGTTCTGGGGTTTATATTTTTGAAAATGGCAACCGCTATGAGGGTCAATTCAGTAACGGTAAGTTTCAAGGAACTGGAACCTACAATTTTGCCAATGGCGATACCTGCTCTGGAGAGTTCAGCGATGGTAAGTTGAACGGTTCTGGTGTCTGCAAATATGCCAATGGAGATACCTACGAAGGAGAATTTAGCAACGGTGATAAGCAGGGGCAAGGAACCTACATCTTTGCTGATGGCACTCGTATGGAAGGAACTTGGCAAAATGGTGAACTGCAAAATTAGGATTGTTTAGATGACAAGACAGACTGCTATTGCCGGTGCAGTAGGTGGGAGAAAATCTAGCCCTTTGCTGTTGACAGGTTTGTTACTGAGTCTGTTGATTCTTTGGCTTTGCCTAATGGCAAGTATTACTTTGGGAGCAGCTGATATTTCCTTGGGTGAAGTTTATCAAGCCTTGAGGGCTTTTGACGGTTCCACTGACCATCTGATTATCCGTACTGTTAGATTGCCCCGCACCATCACCGCCATGCTCGTGGGTGCCGCCTTGGCGGTTGCTGGTGCTCTCATGCAAGGAATAACCCGCAACCCTCTAGCTGATCCTGGCATCTTGGGCATTAGCAGCGGTGCTGCTTTGGCTGTGGTTGTGGCGACTTTTGTCTTTGGCACCAACTCACTCAATGTTTATGCCTGGCTGGCTTTTTTAGGAGCAGGGATCACCGCTATTACAGTCTATTTTCTTGGTTCCCTAGGTCGAGGGGGGCTGACTCCTTTGAACCTGACGATTGCAGGTGCTGCTCTGACGGCTTTTATCTCTTCAGTTACCAGTGGAATTTTAATTATCAGCCAACGCACCCTTGAAGAAATTCGGTTTTGGTTAGCTGGTTCCCTTGCAGGTAGGGATATAAACCTGTTATTGCAGGTTTTGCCTTACTTTTGTATCGGACTACTGTTAGCCTTTGCTCTGGGAAAGCAAATCACCACGATGAGTCTTGGGGAAGATGTGGCGAAGGGGTTAGGTCAAGAGACAGTCTGGGTAAAAGTCATGGCAGCTTTGAGTATTGTTCTGCTAGCAGGAGCAAGTGTCGCTATTGCTGGACCAATTGGATTTATTGGCTTAGTTATTCCCCATATTGTCCGTATCCTTGTCGGTCTCGATTATCGTTGGATTCTGCCCTATAGTGCAATCTTGGGAGCAGTGATACTGGTATTTGCTGATATCTGTGCTCGATTAGTAATTAAGCCTCAGGAACTGCCAGTTGGGCTAATGATGCCTCTAATTGGGGCTCCTTTTTTTATCTATCTGATTCGATCAAAACTGAAGCGGTGAAGGAAAAGATGGTGAAATAGAAAGAAAAAAATTGAAAACATGAAGAATAATTGGTTAGTTATACGCCAAGAGCGATTACTCTTTTCTTTTCATATTGACCGACGTGTTCCAGCTGTATTAACAGCCTTGGGACTAGTGACGTTTGCAGGAATGCTATTGAGCGTGGGACAGGGAGAGTATCCGATCCCAACCCTTGAGGTCTTAAAAAGCATCTTGGGTTTACAGACAGCTAATGCAGATTATCTTTTCATTGTCAATACTCTGCGCCTACCTAGAACAATAGTTGCCTTTCTGATTGGGGTGGGACTGGCGATCGCTGGCACTATTACCCAGGGTATCACGCGTAATCCCCTGGCAGCTCCCGGCATCATTGGCGTTAATGCTGGTGCTTCCTTGGCTGCTGTTACCTTAATTGTACTGCTGCCCTCTGCCCCTGTAGTTGCCCTGCCTATAGCTGCCTTTGGCGGTGCTCTTACTGTTGCTCTGTTGATTTATTTATTGGCGTGGAAAGGGGGGACTTCACCAGTTCGTCTGATTCTGGTAGGTGTGGGTTTCAGTTTAATTGCTGGCGCTTTGAGCAACTTGATGGTAACTTTTGGGGAAATTAATAATGTCTCTCAAGCCTTGGTTTGGTTAGCAGGTAGTGTCTACGGACGCAGTTGGGAACAAGTACAGGCTTTGTTACCCTGGTTAGTTATTTTTGGGTCACTAGCATTGTTACTAACGCGAGAGTTAAATACTCTGAATCTGGGAGATGATGTTGCTCGAAGTTTGGGTTCTTGGGTAGAGTGGCAGCGGGGTTTGTTGCTACTTACTAGTGTTGCTTTAGCAGGAGCCTGCGTTGCCACAGCTGGTTCAGTTGGTTTTGTGGGACTAATGGCACCACACCTAGCGCGGCAGTTGGTGGGTTCTTCCCATGAAGGTTTAATGCCGACAGCAGCAATGATGGGGGGAATGATTGTTGTCTTGGCAGACTTGCTGGGAAGATTACTCTTTGCGCCGATTGAGCTTCCTTGCGGCATTGTTACAGCAATTATTGGTGGCCCCTATTTTATCTATTTACTAATCCAAACTGGCAAAAGTTGACATCCTCCCAGCGCGTGTTTCGCGGGATTCCTAGCCTCACGATTAGGTTTTTCTGCTTCAACCGTACATATCTAGACACAATCTTCAAACTATGCCCCCGACATCGATACGTCCACAGACATTCGACTCCACCAAGAGCCCCGATTCCGCAAGCCCTGCGGTACGGTTATGTATCGAAAAAATCTATTCACTTTGCGTCTTTCAGGGGTGGACTTTCCATTGCCCTGTCAGCTTATCCCAGTCTGCCAACTTTTCTGCGCCGTCGCCAAAAATTACGAACTTCGATCTGTTAGGCTGTCTGTCCCCGTTGTCTGGGTGGGTCAACGACCAAAAGTATCTTACCACAAACTTAATTGGAGGCGCGGCATTCCTGAGTGCGCGTCGCCTGGGGTTTCCCCAGGCGTTTATGTCGCACGTCTCGTCGCTGAAAGCGAGAGTCTCCTGCCGCGAAGAAAGATGAAACTGGAAAAACCCGAGCTCAACTTACTTGAAGCTAGGCAACTTACTCTTGCCTATGACGGTGCGCCGATTATTCTAGACCTTAACTTGGTAATTCCCTCTGGCAAAATTACAGTACTAGTAGGTGCTAATGGCTGTGGTAAGTCAACTTTACTACGAGGGCTGGCGCGACTGCTCAAACCGCGTGGAGGGAACGTCTACCTCGATGGTGCTGCAATTTTCAAGTTATCGACAAAAACCGTAGCCAAACAGTTAGGAATTCTACCTCAAGGACCAACAGCACCAGAGGGGTTGACTGTACGGGATCTAGTAGCTCAAGGTCGTTATCCTTACCAGAATTGGTGGCAGCAGTGGTCTAAAGATGATCAGTTCTTAGTCGAGGAGGCACTGGCAATTACGGAGATGACTCAGCTAGCTGATCGAGTACTAGAGAGTCTCTCTGGCGGACAACGACAGAGGGCTTGGATTGCCATGGCTCTGGCTCAGGATACAGACATTCTCCTGCTGGATGAACCGACTACTTTCTTGGATTTGGCGCACCAAGTGGAGGTGTTGGATTTGCTCTATGAACTCCATGAACGGAAGGGACGAACCATTGTTATGGTACTACATGACCTCAATTTAGCTTGTCGCTATGCTGATAATTTGGTTGCCATGCGGCAGGGACAGATTTATACAATGGGAGTCCCAGAACAGGTGATGACCGAAGGGATGGTGCGAGAAGTATTTGGCTTAGAATCTCGTATTGTAGCGGATCCGGTAGCAGGAACGCCGATGTGTGTGCCCATGGGTCGTAAAGTAAAGGTAAGCCAGCAGCCTAATAGCTTTTAGGGTCAAGGAAGATATCACTCGTGCAGAATGCAACATTGGATAGAGGTAATTTCTAGATTAAATCGTTTAAGTAAGCTGTTACTAGGAGTAACCCTTATAGCGCTGTTAATTTCAGCTTGCAGCAGCAATTCTCCTTCCCTTTTAGTTGGTAAGAATGAAATTACTTCATCTGAGGAACTCTCCTCAAGGTCTTCTTGCTTAGTAGTTAAGCATTACTTGGGTAAAACTGAAATCTGTGGGCAGCCACAAAGGCTAGTTGCATTAGACCCACATGCTCTAGATCTAATGCTTTCCCTTGATATCCAGCCAGTTGGTTACGCGGAAACTCGTTATCTTGCTGAAAAAAACTTTGGTCAACCAATTAGGCAAATCAAATACTTTAGCGATCGCCTCACAGTTAACCCCATTAATATTGGCACTAGACAATCTCCCTCACTAGAGACCATTATCAAGCTAAAACCGGATCTTATTTTGGGTCAATTGCGTGACCCTTCTTTGTATGCCAATTTCTCGAAAATTGCCCCCACGCTATTCCCACTCAAGAATTTTAACGATTATTCTTGGCAAGAAAAGCTGATCACCCTAGGTCAGATTACAAATCTCTCCCAAAATGCTCAGCGAATCATTACTCAGCACAACCAAAAAATTGCTCAAGCTAAGGTTAAACTCAAGAGGATTACCCGTAACTCGAAGGTGCTATTACTGGGAATGTCAGCGCCAGAGTCGATTAAAATCGTAACTGACAAACATTTTGCTGGTACTTTGCTCAACAATATCGGCTTTAAGCTGGTGATACCTGAGCAACCGGAGTCTAATTTAAATCTGATTAATATCTCCCTTGAGAGTTTACCACAACTTGATGCTGATACCATTATTGTTATGGCTAACAGCTACAGCAGTGTGGCTCAGGTTAAAAGGGAATGGGCACTTCATCCAATCTTGCGATCGCTTAATGCCAGTAAAACTGGGCGTGTTTACTTCGTTGATGGTCAGCTTTGGGGTCGAATTAGGGGACCACTGGCTACAGAACTAATTATCGATCAAGTTGGCAAGATTTTTCTCGATAATGAAGTTTCGTGATCTGAAACTCAAATCAATAGTGACATCTATGCATGAGAAATTGCCGAAATCTGTTCCTTCTACATCGGAAGAAGGAGTTACCCAAATTTCTTCGTCCTCTTCTCTCCAGCTAGAAGTTTCAAAAGAAAACACTATCAATCACCCAATTATATCAGCAAAAAGCTTAGGCAGACGAGTACAAAACCGATGGGTTTGGCAGAACTTTAGTTTGGAGCTGCACTCAGGAGAGGGTTTAGGAGTGGTAGGTCCTTCGGGAGTTGGTAAAAGCTTACTATTACGAGCAATAGCTGGTCTTGATCCTATTCAAGCTGGTGAAATTACCTTTGGTGGTCAGCCTTTTACTTCCCTCTCCATGCCTTATTATCGCAGTTTAGTTGTTTACCTTCATCAGCGTCCAGCCATCAGAGAAGGAACTGTTGAAGAAAACCTACAACAAGTTTACAAGCTTCGTTGTCATCAAGACAAGGTTTACGACCGTCAACAAATTCTTGACTACTTAAAAATCCTTGGTCGTTCTGCTAATTTCCTAGAGCAACACAGCAGTGCCCTTTCTGGTGGAGAAGCTCAGATTGTTGCTTTCTTAAGGGGACTTCAGCTTCAACCGCAGATATTTTTGTTTGATGAACCGACATCTTCTTTAGATGGTAAAACTACTAATGACTTTGAAGCTTTAGTAAAAACTTGGCTTCACCAAGACCAAAAACGTGCTTACCTTTGGACTAGTCATGACCCAGTTCAGTTAGAGAGAGTAACAGATCGTTCAATTACCATGTTGAAGAATTATGATCAATAATAGCTATATTTCCATCAACTATTGGCAACTTAGCGCAGCGACAGGGTTTATTCTAGTTAATATGGCACTTTCGGTTGCTCTAAAGCTAGGTTTAGGTCAAAGCCTGGGAATTGCTGCTGTGCGGATGGTACTCCAACTGTTATTAGTTGGCTTAGTTTTGGAGTGGGTGTTCACGCTTCAATCACCAGCACTAGTATTATCTTTGACACTTCTGATGACAGTGATTGCAGGAAATGCTGCAGTCAATCGTACCAAGCGTCGCTTTCGAGGAATTTACTTGAACAGTTTCATTTCAATTCTGGTCTCTGCTACTTTGATGATTGGCTTGACGGTTGAGAGTATCATTCAGGTTGAACCTTGGTACAGTCCACAGTATATAATTCCAATGATGGGCATGGTTTTAGGGAATGCCGTTACTGGTACTTCTTTAGCTTTAGATCGTTTTATGGAAGATCTGACCAGTCATCGGGAGCAGGTTGAAGCACTTCTAGCCTTAGGCGCTACCCGTTGGGAAGCAGCTCATAGCACAGTAATTGAAGCCCTTAGAACTGGTATGATTCCCAGTATCAACTCCATGATGGTGATGGGACTAGTTAGCTTACCAGGAATGATGACTGGTCAGATCCTGGCTGGTGCATTGCCAACCGATGCTGTTCGCTACCAGATTGTTATTATCTTTGCAATTACAGCTGGTACAGCCCTAGCAATTTTAGGTGCTATTTTATTATCTTTTAGAGCCTTGTTTAGTCCCCAACACCAGCTACGTCTGGAGCGATTGCACAAGACAAGATGATTTAGCCCAGATTTTCGTAAAAAAGGGCTAGCGATTGAGCCTCAAGCCTTTGCTCAGTCTCTATTTTCAGGATTAGTTAAGCCAGTAGCAGAAAGTGCTGATTTTTGATTCCAAGCATTGATTGCGTTTCGGCAAAAGTACCTGCGCCTGAGTAGGTACTTTTCTTGTTTGTTAAATTTTTTTAAATTGACTCAAAAACTTTTCCCTGAGCAAATAATATTATCTTTATTGATAACTATTACTAATAATTGAAGGAAAGTAACATGGAGAAGTTTTCAATAACAAAGATAAAATTAAGATAAATTACTCTTCAAAGCGCTTTCAGAAAGCAAACTCACTTTTTATACAATTTTAAGAAAATTGTGCTGTTTGCTGTACACCGATTTGAGTAACCTAACTGGAGTTTTTGAGGGAGCTAATTTTATTCAAACTCTTGTCTGGCAAAGGATAAAAGCTTGTTGATTGTGATTACATGTCCTGAGTAAAAAAAAATATATATAGGTTTTTATTATGGTACACATCCATTTGAATTATAAAAATTGTCCTCACATAAACAAAAATATCGGTTATTATTTCCTCAAGGGTTTAATAAAGGCTAAAAACAATTGAAAGATAAAAGCAATAAGCTTCTGTTCTTAGACATTGGTGATTTAGTAGTCCCTCCTTGCGTTTATGATAATAGTCGAAATTTTTTCCGTGTCTTAGAAGAGATTTGAGTGAAGTACTTAGTTCATTAATTAAGTTATTGATGACGTTGCTCAGGATAGTTGTTTGATGGATATTCCTAAAGCGATGGATACTCTTAAGGCAATACTTGTTGATTTGGGTATCCCTGTTGAGTCAGTTCATAAAGATACTTTACTGTGCAAGGATCTCCAGCTTGACTCCACCGAGACAGTAGAAATTTCCCTAGGCCTCAAACGTCAACTGGGAGTCAACGTCAAGCTTGAAGCTAGGGAGGATATGACGCTAGCCCAAGTCTGTAATCTGATTGAGGCAGCAGTGTCTGCCGGCCCCAAGAATGTTGCCTGAGCTAGAATCAACTGCTGAAGTTAAGGGAATCGGTATTGATCTGATACCTATCTCCAGGATTGCCAGATTGATCGACCGCTATGACCACCAAACGTTGAATCTGTTGTTTACTCCCAGCGAGATTGACCTTTGCCAATCAGCTAGTTATCCCCACCAGTCTTATGCAGTCTGCTTTGCCGCCAAAGAAGCTGTGGGCAAAGCTCTAGGTACTGGCTTAGCTGACATTGGTTGGAATGAAATAGAAGCCAAGATTATACAAGGTAGATTGACCATTAAACTCTATGGGGAAGCAAGTGTTCAGGCAAAAAAACGTGGTCTACGAGCATGGCTAGCTACTTGGTGCCATTGGGATCAACAGGTTTTGGTTCATGTCATCGCTCATTAAAGCCTAAGTCTAAAAGGAAAATGGGATGAAAAGTATTTCTGAACAGTTACCTAGTATCTTCAACATTGCAGCTTACTTTTTTGAAGGCGATCAGGCGCAGAAATATAGCGAGAGAGTGGCCTTTTACCACCGGGATCAGACCTATACTTATGCCCAAGTAGGCAGTTTGGCAAGACGCGCTGCTCGATTACTATCCGAGGTGGGCTTGGAGCGGGAAAATCGTCTGGCTATTTTGTTGCCAGATAATCCAGAGTTTGTCTTTGCCTTCTGGGGTACGATCTGGCTAGGTGCGGTGCCAGTTCCGATTAATACCGCTTGCAGTTGTGATGACATTCAGTATATTCTGCAAGACTCACGGGCTAGGATTTTGCTGACTACTAGAGAGTGGCAAGAGAAACTGGCACCTATTGAGTCTCCGTTTTTGAAGCACGTTCTGCTTTCCGATGGAGAAAACCCATTTCTATCCCTGCTTAATCAGCAGGACGAACAGCTAGTGTGTGCCGAAACTTCTCGTGATGAACCGGCTTTTTGGCTTTATACCTCCGGCAGTACCGGTCGGCCAAAAGGTGTAGTTCATCTCCACCAAAGTATAGTAATCTCTGTAGAGTACTACGGTAAAGCCACTCTTGGTTTACACAAAGATGACATTACCTATTCAGTTGCCAAGATGGCTTTTGCCTATGGTCTAGGGAATACCCTATACATGCCAATGGCTGTTGGAGGTGCTGCTGTACTGTCTAATGCCAACAACGCTTTTGAGATCATCTCTGACATTAAGCGTTACCGACCCACAGTTTTGTTTGGTATACCCAGTGTCTATGCTAGCCTTCTCGCTGTGCATGACATCTCTCCTTTAGATGTATCTTCTCTACGCTTATGTATATCTGCAGCTGAGCAGCTACCTAAAAGTATCTGGCACAAGTGGCTGAAGACTTACAACCATGAAATTTGTGAAGGGATTGGAACTACTGAGTTTTTACATATTTTTCTCTCCAACCGAGTAGGAGGGTGTAAACCAGGTAGTTCCGGTTACCCAGTTCCTAGTTATGATATCCAGGTTGTAGATGACAATGGTTTTCCCTGTAATCCTGGTGAAATTTGCAACCTTCAAGTCAGTGGAGAGAGCCTGATGCTGGGATACTGGAACCGACTTCAAGAGACGCGGAAGGCTATCTACGGTCAAACTATGCGGACTGGGGATAAGTATATGCGCGATGCTGACGGCTGCTTCAAATTTATGGGGCGTAAAGATGATCTGTTTAAAATTAATGGCCAGTGGATATCACCTTTGGAAATAGAGGATGTTTTACATCAACATCCCCAAGTTCTTGAAGTTGCCGTGATCCCAGAGTCTAATCAGGGTGAACAGTTAACTCAAATTGTTGCTTATGTAAGCCTTAAGCCAGACCAAAAACCGTCTTCGGAAATGGAAGATAACATTCGTAAATTTTCTAAAGAGCGATTACCTCATTTTAAGGCTCCAAAAACAATTCACTTTGTGGAAAACTTGCCGCGTACATCAACAGGAAAAATTCACCGCAAGTTATTAGTGAAATCTATCTAATAGCTTACACAGTAATCGTTGAGTAATTTTCAAGACAGGAAAAAACTAATGGTAGTAGCTTTAAAACAAACACCAACAATTAAGTATCAAGAAGCCTTTCTGACTGGACGAAGAAATCCTATAGTCGTCTTACAGAATCTGTTGCAAAACGGTATTTTTGATAATTATGTTATGTATGAAGGAAAAAACGAGGTTCGTCTCGCTGGTAATGAGCTAGCAAAGGTGTCAGTTAATCAGGATTGTGTCTCGCTCAAAGGTATAGGTAATTCCTATTCTGAAGCAGTTAGTGACCCCTTTCAACAAGTAGATAATTTACTAGCATCTTTACCAATTGAAAATTGGACAGCCTATGGTTATGTCGGCTTTGATATTGCTGGATTCTACTCTGCATACTCCAAAACAATTGAGCAAGAACTGCTTTATTTTTTAATTCCAGAAACAGAACTACGTTTTACAGAGGATGGAGTTTACGTCAGAAGTACTAGGTCATTAGATCGAATCCGAAAATTATTATTGATTGACCATCAAATTCCAGATTATAGATCAGCTTCTATAGAATTTAATTTTGCTGATCGCGACATGTATCAGAGCCGCGTTGAAACTTTAATTGAGGCAATTAAAAATGACGAATTACAGAAAGCAATTATTGCCCGTCCTCTGAAATTCACTGGTGATTTAGACCTACTTGGAACGTATGTAGTTGGAGCAAAAGTCAATAATTCAGCACGTTCCTATTGTCTAAATATCGGAGATGTGCGTGCGGTTGGCTTTAGTCCTGAAACTCTCATGGAAGTAGATCAATATCGGTCAGTTGTGACTAATCCGTTAGCAGGAACTAGGCCTCGTGGCGAAAATCAACAAGAGGATAAGCGCTTAAATGATGAACTGTTTAACAATGCTAAAGAGGTTAAAGAACATGCGCTTTCTGTTTGGTTAGCACAAAGTGAGATTAGCTCGATTTGCTTGCCAGGAACTGTTCAAATTTTTAATTTCATGGAGGTAAAAAAATACCGTACCGTACAACACTTATCATCAAGAGTTGGTGGTGTTCTCAAGCCAGGGAATACCTCTTGGGATGCTTTGAAGGTATTGTTTCCAGGAATTACTGTTTCTGGAATTGATAAACAACAAGCTCTGGAATGGATTGAGCGTCTTGAAGATGAGCCAAGAGGGATTTATGCCGGTGGCATTGGTTGGATAGACAGCAGGGGCACTGCAGATATAGCTATCTCCCTGCGCTCTGTTTACCAATACGGTAAAAATATTTACCTCAATGCTGGAGCTGGTATCATTGCTGAATCAATTCCCCAAAAAGAATATATAGAGTCGGTAAACAAGATGAATACCATGCTAACAAATGTGGTTTTGAAATCATAAATAATAGTAACAATGATGTCTGGAATTCAAATTGGGAGTTCAACTTTAGAAGTTGATGAGAGCGCTCCTCAGGGTTCACCTATTTCTGAGTCTGACTCCCTAAAAATTATTGGTCATGGTCTTGAGATTGTCGAAACTACGTACATCAAAGAACTCGTAGAAGAATCAGGGGAGTCTTTTGAAAGGAGGTATTTCACAGCTAGTGAGTGCAATGCTTATGAGTCTGGAGACAAGCGTATTCAATATCTAGCTGGTCGTTTTGCGGCTAAAGAAGCAGTACTCAAAACCCTAGGTAAAGAAGGGGGTAAAGATTCTTATTTTCTGGATATTGAAGTCAAACGATTGCCCACAGGTGAACCTTCAGTATTACTACATGCTCAATGCCTAGAAATTGCGACAAAATTCGGTATTACCAAGTGGTTACTGAGTATTAGTCATACATTTTCCTATGCTGCAGCTAGTGTATTTGCTTTAGGCAGTAAAGGTTAGCGACTCCCAAGCGATTAGGTTCACTAATCGCTCCTGGCTCCAGGTCAAAATGACTATACTACTTGATGAATTAGACTATAAGTATTGGTCTAGGCTACTGCTATCTTCTGCTTACTTTAATAGGATGCGAACCCAAGAGAAGCAAACCTCTAAAAGTCACAAATTCAGTACAAATCTTTAATTCAAATAATATTTAGAGAGAATATGTCATGAGTTATAACGAGACTAAACAATTCGATGTTATTATATTAGGCTCTGGAATTGGAGGCTCAATTTTAGCTACGATTTTGGCAAAGCATAAAGCTAGAGTTTTAATAATTGATAAAGGAAATCATCCAAGATTTGCTATTGGGGAATCAATTACTTCTCATACGGAAATTTTACTTTCACTTATTAGTCATTATTATTCGGTTCCTGAACTAGAAAACCTAAGTTCTTTTCAGTCAATTAGTGACAATATTTCAGCTTCTGCTTGCGGATATAAACGATCTTTTGGTTTTCTGTATCATCAAGAAGGAAAAGAACAATCGCCGCTAGAAAGAATTCAGTGGGGTGTTAGTCATAGCAGCCACTTATTTCGCCAAGAGATAGACCACTACCTGGTAAAACTTGCTATTAAGTATGGAGCAAAATTATTGCCAGAAACAAATATTATTGACATAAATATAGATGAAAACCAAGTTATAATCAAGACCGAAGCTGGCGAACAATTCAATAGCAACTATCTTGTTGATGCTAGTGGTCATAATTCCATTATTGCTAAAAAACTAAATTTACGAGAAAATCCACCCCGCTTTAAAAACCATTCCAGAAGTATTTTTACTCACATGGTCGGAGTAAAGCCTGTTGATGATTGCCTTCAAGTAAATCGTGAGAATATAATGCCTTGGCATCAAGGAACTGCCCACCATGTATTTGATGGGGGTTGGATGTGGGTTATTCCCTTTAATAATCACGAAAAATCAACTAATCCGATTTGTAGCATAGGACTCAATTTGGATATTCGACGTTTTCCAAAAACTGAGATACCTCCTGAACAGGAGTTTGAAAATTTCATTTCCAGATTTCCTAGTATTGCTACTCAGTTTGAAACAGCTAAACCTGTTCGCAATTGGATCTCAACTAATCAGCTTCAATATTCATCCCATTCATGTATGGGGAAAAGATTTTTCCTTCTTCCTCATGCTTCAGGATTCGTTGATCCCATTTTCTCCCCAGGATTGATACAAACTTTTATGAGCATTATTCCACTAGCTGCCTTGATTATGAAAGCTATTGCTAGCAATGACTTCTCGACAAAGTACTTTGCTCCTCTGGAACGTTTTCAACAAGATATTTTTGATTATAACGATAGAATAGCAAATTGTACATACATTGTTTTCACTAATTTTAACCTCATGAATGCATGGCTGCGAGTCTGGGTTCTGCAACATATAATTAGTGGTAGCTATAAACTATTTGTGGGAGAGCTTTTAGGCTTGTTGATAACAGACTACCCAGAATATAAAGCAAACGTAGAATTTAAGATAAAAGATTTATCGCGACTAACTGAATTTGATTACCTGAAGAATATAGATCCTCGTCCTCAAGGATGGAGTAGAGACTTTGTTGAAGAAGCGATCGCTGAGGTAGAAAAAGTATAAAAAGGCTTACTTTCTCCAGATGAAGCTGCATTTAATATACTGTCAATTATCAATTCAACCAGTTGGTTATTCAGGCTATGTGGATTAGGCGATTCGTCAAAGCGTTTCATGGATATACTAACTTCTAAAAGGTTTAACATAAGTCTTATAGCTTATGCTTTTTGGCTGAAATATTTCTTTAAGAAAGAGATAAAACCTTTTGAATTGAACTTAAGAGATTATCTTAATGGTGTTCGCTTGGGGATAATCTGAATAGAAATTTAGCTTCTGAAAATCATGACAAACCGACCAGTAGGTATTCGCTCTCTTGCCGTCAGCTTTCCAAGCACAATACGTACTAACGATTATTGGCAAAACAAGTTCCCAGATTTGTTTGGTGAGACCAAGCCAAAAAGAGCGAGATTGTCTAGGAAAACTACATCTATTTCTGGCAATAATGGGCTTGACATTTGGTCACAAGAGGTAGCACCCTATCTGTCAGACCCCTTTCGAGGTAATGTTGAGCGAAGAGTACTGGCTCCAGATGAAACTTCTTTGACACTGGAATATCAGGCAGCCAAGGATGCCCTGAAAGCGGCAAAAATATCCCCTGAAGAAGTAGATTTAATGATTGTTGCCTCGCTCTTGTCTGAACAAATGGGAGCTGGCAATGCTGCTTACCTCGCTCGTCAATTAAAACTAAATGCACCAGCCTGGAATTTGGAATCAACCTGTTCAAGTGCCTTGGTGGCACTTCAGAATGCTCATGCCTTGATCCAAATTGGAGAATACCGTAATGTATTGGTAGTTGTCTCCCAAATAGGTTCCAAGTCTGTTGATGAGCAGGATACTCTTTCATTATCTATGGGGGATGGTGCTGGAGCGTTTGTAGTTGACAGGCTCAAACCGAACCAAGGTATTCTTGGAAGCAAAATTATTCATACTAACGCTACTTGTGAGGCTTATTTACATGAATTAGTGACAGATGACCAAGGTAAGCCTAGAATGCTTACGAGAACGGGTGAAAATGCCAATATGCTGGCTGAAACAGCTGTTGATTCTGTTCGGACTTGTTGCCAAGGTGCGCTCAAAGCTGCTGGTGTTAGTCTTGAAGAAATAGATTTTTTCGCTTTTAATACTCCTACTGCCTGGTATGCCAGCGTCTGTACGCGAGCACTGGAAATTGATCCCAAGCGGACGCTCAATATCTACCCTCGGTATGCTAATATCGGACCTGTACTTCCAGTTGCCAATCTCTACCACGCTGCACAAGCAGGTAAAATTAGCGAAAACGACCTGGTTCTAGTCTACACTAATGGTGCAGCAGCCACGGCAGTAGCGATGGTTATGCGCTGGGGCGAGGTGACACTCGGAAAAGCACCTGCACCCCCCATTAGTATTACTGAGCAGGATGAGAGAATTGAGCAATTTGGAAAAGGCTCTATCTCCAAAGAGCAATCCCAAGCTACTAAATCAAGTTCTATTTCCAGAGAAGAACTTCTCGCTGCCGAACCAGAGAAACGACAGCAAATGTTGGAGGTTTATCTTTTAGAATGGCTAGTTAGTTCACTTCAGATCACCTTAGCAGAAATTAGCCTTCACCATCCTCTCGCTTTATTGCTTGATTCTTTAATGGCATTTGAACTCAGGAGAAGAATTGAGAATGATTTAGGAGTGCTGGTACCCGTAGAAAAATTTTTTGGTGAAAATAATATAGCTAAACTAACTAAGTTAATACTAAATCAATTAGCCTTAGCAAATCTAGTTGCATCAGAACCTTTAGCTGTAGCTGAAGTTAAGGAAGAAGAAGAAAGGGAAAAAATAAGTTTGTAACTCAATTTGAAAGCACTAAGCCTTCACAGTACAGCTATTACGCTAACAAAGACTGATTTAGTTAAGAAAATTAGTTGATTTTATCTAGTGAAATAAAAAGTAGATCATGAATGACAAAAAGATTCAAAAATTTGACATAATTATCCTAGGTTCGGGATTGGCAGGGTCAATTTTAGCCACTATCTTAGCCAGACATAATCTACGTGTTCTGATCATCGATAAGAGTGCGCATCCTAGATTTGCTATCGGAGAAGCCGTAACTCCCGATACCGATTTAATGCTGAAAATTCTTAGTCACCAGTATTCTGTCCCTGAAATCGCACATCTGAGTTCCTTCGATAATATTTGTGAAAATATTTCGCCTTCTGCTTGTGGATTCAAACGCTCATTCAACTTTGTATATCATCGCGAAACTGAAGAGAAAACTTGGCAAGAATACGACAAATTAGGAGTCCATCCTAGTAGTCATCTATTTCGTCAAGATGTAGACCAATACATGATCAAAGTAGCTATTAATTATGGCGTAAAGCTTTTAGAAAAAACTAATGTCGTAGACTTGAAAATCGATACAAATTGTGTTGCCATAACAGTAGATAGCAATGAACAGTTTGTTGCCGACTATTTAGTTGATGCTAGCGGTTACAATTCTCCAGTTAGTCGTCAATTTAATTTACGAGAAAAGCCAACTAGGTTTAAAACTCACTCCAGAAGTATTTTTAATCACATGGTTGGGGTAAAAAAATATGATGATTGTATTCAGGCTAATAGAAATAGTCAGGATACTCTATCCTGGCATGAAGGAACCCTTCATCACTTATTTGATGGAGGGTGGATGTGGGTGATTCCATTTAATAATCATGCAAAATCTACTAATCAAATTTGTAGCGTAGGAGTAAATTTTGATACTCGACGCTTTCCCAAAGATAATATATCTCCTGAACAAGAATTTAAAAATTTACTTTCGCGATTCCCAAACATAGCTATTCAGTTTGAACATGCTCAGTCTGTTCGTAATTGGGTATCAACAGGTCGGTTGCAATATTCTTCGCACTCATGTACGGGAGAACGATTTTATGTAGTTCCTCATGCATCAGGATTTGTTGACGCTCTTTTTTCCTTCGGATTAGTAAATACTTACACAATTCTCATCCCCTTAGCTGCGAGGATTCTGAAGGCTTTTTCAGAAAAAGATTTTTCTACAAAGTATTTTTCTGATATTGAGCGTTTGCAGCAACAACTTTTTGAGTATAACGATAAGTTAGTTAACTGTTCATACATTTCTTTTGCTGACTATAGTCTTTGGAATGCTTGGAAACGGGTTTGGATACTTGGAAGTACCTTGCGTCAGTGGAAAGCAGGAATAAGGAAAGGTTTAAAAATTGAAGCAGGTAGGGGGGGAGAATTATCACAAGCAAGAGATGAAGATAATATAGAGTATCTAACTCCTAGTTTTGAAGGATTAGGTGACGACTTTTTCCAAGAAGCTACGACAACAGTTGAAAAAGTGGCAGAAGGGTTAATATCTCCAGATGAAGCAGCAAAGCAAATTATATACTTGATAAAATCGATTGATTTTCTGCCCCAAAATTATCTGGGACTGGGAAATGATTATTTCCAATACTTAGATTTAGAATCTAGATCTGGAAAAGGAGAGCAGTCACGTTTTTTGTCTTGGGTTAAGACCTCTCCTAAACCAGAAGTCAAGAAATATTTTGATTACAATATGGAAGATTTAGTAGCAGCAATCAAGAGATAGTTTGGTCGTTGAAGAACACAAATATATATCTAAAGATTATGGATTTACATTTATTTTTAAACAGTCTCGCTAACAAAGGGATAAAACTGTCGGCTAATGGAAGTTTCCTAAATGTTGATGCCCCTAAAGGGGTAATGACAACAGAGATGCGGGAATCATTGGTCGAGCATAAAGCAGAAATTCTAATGTTGCTACACCAGAGCAGCATTAGTGCTAGTGATACTTCTCTACCAGCAGTTGTGCCAGCGCCAGAGTCGCGCTACGAACCCTTTCCCCTTACTGATATGCAGCATGCCTTTTGGGTAGGTCGCAGCGGGGTATTTGAGCTAGGCAGTGTTGCAAATCATGGTTACTATGAGATTGAAGGTCATGATTTAGACTTAGAACAACTCAATTGGGCACTGCAAAAAGTAATTGAACGTCACGATATGCTCAGGGCTGTGGTGTTACCGGATGGTCAGCAGCAAGTTCTTGAGCAAGTACCTCCCTATCAAATTGAGGTCTTAGATTTGAGGGGAAAAGATGAGCAAACCGTAATTTCAGAGATTGAAGTAATTCGTCAGCGCATGTCCCATCAGGTATTGCCAGCTGACCAATGGCCATTATTCGAGTTTAGGGCGACATGTTTGGATGGGGAACGTGTCCGGTTGCATGTTAGCTACGATTTGCAGGTATTCGATGCTTGGAGTCTGTTTCGTCTATTTGATGAATGGTTTCAACTTTACAAAAATCCTCAGGTAGAATTACAGCCACTAGAACTTTCATTTCGGGATTATGTCTTAGCAGAGCAAGCTTTGCAAGAGACTCAATTGTACAAGCGATCGCAACAATATTGGTTCAACCGCCTAGATAGCTTACCACCTGCTCCGGACTTACCGCTAGCTAAGAATCCCAAGGAACTCAAGCAGCACATCTGCAAGCGTTATGATGGGCGTTTAGAGCAAACTCAATGGCAGAAGTTGAAGCAGCGAGCAACTCAAGCTGGTTTAACCCCTTCTGGGGTCTTACTTGCCGCTTTTGCAGAAATTTTGACAGTTTGGAGCAAAGACCCCAAATTTACCATTAATCTAGCCCTGTTTAATCGTCTGCCACTGCATTCCCAAGTCAATGATATCTTAGGAGACTTTACCTCTGTCACCCTATTGGCAGTAGACAATTCAACCCCTGAATCATTTACTAACCGCTCTGTTCGACTACAGCAGCAATTATGGCGAGATTTAGAACATCGCTACATCAGTGGAGTGCAAGTTGTGCGGGAACTGGCTCAGAGAAAAGGTGCAGCTCCCAGCGCTATGCCCGTCATATTTACTAGCACCCTAGGCTTTAGTTCACTTGGTCAGGAAACCTTAACGTTCAGCCATTTTGGAGAAATGGTCTATGGTATCAGTCAAGCTTCCCAGGCTTGGATGGATGTTCAAGTCTGGGAGGAAAAGGGGGAATTGACGTTTAACTGGGATGTGGTTGAGGAACTTTTCCCTGAAGGTTTAATCAACCACATGTTTGAGACTTATTGCCATTTCATCAAACAACTGGCAACTTCAGAGGCTGCTTGGCTTGAGACTAACCGACAATTAGTACCTCCTGCTCAGTTAGCGCAGCGGTGTCTCGTCAATGCTACAGTTGCACCGATTTCTGATCAGATGCTGCATACTTTGTTTGCAGCACAAGTGCAAGTTAGGGGAAATGAGTGTGCGATTATTTCATCCCAGCGCTGCCTAAGCTATCAGGAGTTATACGAACTGTCAAATCAGGTTGCTCATAAGCTTCGGTCATTGGGGGTAACTCCCAACCAACTGGTAGCGGTGGTTATGGAGAAAGGATGGGAGCAGATTGTAACAGTTATGGGAATTTTGAATTCCGGAGCCGCATATCTGCCTATTGATCCGACTTTACCAAAAGAGCGCTTGTGGTATCTACTAGACAATGGTGAAGTTCAACTGGTGTTAACTCAGTCCTGGTTGAACAAAAGACTAGAATGGTTAGATGGTGTCCAGCGGATTTGTGTAGACACTCAAGAACTGGCAGCCGAAAGCAAGCAGTCTTTGGAACCTGTGCAGAAACCAGATGATTTAGCTTATGTCCTCTACACCTCTGGTTCTACCGGTTTACCGAAAGGTGTGATGATAGCCCATCGTGGTGCTGTTAACGCGATTAACTACACCAACCAGTTTTTCAACATTGGATCTGATGACCGATTATTGGCTCTAACTGCACTACATCACGACATGTCTGTATATGACATTTTTGGCATCTTGGCAGCTGGAGGAACCTTAGTGATGCCAGATGCAAGTGCTAGAAGAGATCCCGCTCACTGGTCCGAGCTAATGCGGCAGGAGAAAGTCACGATTTGGAACTCAGTTCCCACAATGATGGAAATGCTGTTGGAGTATGCTGATGGTTGTCCTGAGTTATTACCCTCCTGTTGGCGCTGGGCTTTTCTTGGCGGAGATTGGATATCAGTTACACTACCAAGCAGACTCAAAAAACTTGTAACTGGGGTTCAAGTGGTTAGTGTTGGTGGTCCTACTGAAACTACCCTTTGGAACATTTGGTATCCAGTCGAAGCAGTTGACCCAGCTTGGAAGAGCATTCCTTATGGTCGACCGATAGCCAACACGAAATATTATGTTTTGAATGAGGCATTAGAAGATTGCCCTACCTGGGTTCCAGGAGAACTTTGTTGCGCTGGGATCGGGTTAGCCAAAGGCTACTGGCTTAATGAAGAAAAAACCCGCGCCAATTTCATCACTCATCCTTGCACAGGTGAGCGCATCTACCGCACAGGAGATTTAGGGCGCTATCTGCCGGATGGTAATATTGAGTTTTTGGGACGAGCGGATTTCCAGATCAAGATTCGGGGACACCGCATTGAAGCAGGAGAAATTGAGGCGGCGTTAACACAGCATTCAGCAGTGAAAGCAGCAGTGGTTAGTGCGATCGCTAAACAGCACAGCAAAGAGCGTCTGTTAGCTTACATAGTTCCCGACAAAAAAGCAACACCTAAAATTGAAGAACTGCGGAATTTTCTTAGTAGTAAGCTGCCAGAATACATGATACCATCAGCTTTCGTCTTTCTGGAAGTTTTACCGTTATCCTCCAATGGAAAAGTAGACCGCCGCGCACTTCCGAATCCTGAAATTTTACTTCAGGAATTGGAAGTTAATTATGTAGCACCCCAGAATGATCTTGAGGAAATTATTGCTATTGTGTGGCAAGAAGTGTTGGATTTAGAAAAAGTGGGAGTAAATAATAACTTCTTTGAAATCGGTGGCAACTCATTACTAATTACAAAAATTTACAGTCAACTCAAAAAAGTTTTACCTAATGATGTAGAATATATATCATTAGTTGATTTATTTAAGTATCCAACAATTAGTGCTCTGGCTAAACACTTAAACCAAGCTCAGCAAGCAGCATCACCAGAGCGACAACATTCTGAATTGATTAAACAATTGGCAGCAGGCAAAAATCGCCTAAGACAAAAATTTAAAAAATCAAAAACGGCTAAGCTATAACCTTGATTAGTAAAGTATAGATTACTAACTAGATATGGCTTTAAATGTCACTTCTGTAAGTAAGACTATTAATTGTGTATAAAAACTAGGTTAGAACTATGCAATCAAAAGAAACTGGTTTAGAAGTAGCAATAATTGGCGTTTCTGGACGTTTTCCAGGAAGCAAAAACATTGACCTTTTTTGGAAAAATTTAACAGACGGAGCCGAGTTTACTTCAGTTTTTCCAAAAACCAATGGGGAGAAACAAGATATAGAATCGAATGGGTCTAATCAGGAAGTAAAAGCAGCTGCTTTACTAGAAGATATTGAACTGTTCGATGCCTCATTTTTCGGTCTTAATCCGAGAGAAGCCGAACTTATGGATCCGCAACATCGGCTTTTTTTAGAACATGCTTGGGAAGCTCTTGAAGATGCTGGCTATGACTCCCAAAGGGAAGAAAGACCAATAGGAGTTTACGCTGGAGTAGGAGCAAGTACATACTTACTTTATAACCTTTTCCCTAATAATCTGAAAGAGACTCTAGGATACTTTCCGGTTCTACTTGCATCTGATAAAGATTATGTACCCACCCGTGTCTCCTATAAATTAAATCTCACTGGACCAAGTCTTAGTGTAGGAACAGCCTGTTCAAGTTCATTAGTTGCAGTCCATTTAGCCTATCAAAGTTTATTAAGTGGCGATTGTGACATGGCTTTAGCTGCGGGTGTTTCCGTTAAGGCTCCCCAAAACGAAGCAACTTTATGTCCAGAAGGTATTTCTCCTGATGGGCATTGCTTTGCTTTTGATGCTCGTGCCAACGGCACAATTGGAGGCAATGGTATTGGTGTTGTTGTTCTCAAACGGCTTGAAGACGCAATTACTGATAGAGATTATATTTATGCAGTTATTAAAGGTTCAGCTATTAATAATGATGGTGCTGTAAAAGTTAGCTACACAGCACCCAGTGAAGAGGCTCAAGCCAAAGTAATTCGAACTGCTCAAATAATGGCTGAAGTCGAGCCAG
This sequence comes from Symploca sp. SIO2E9, assembly GCA_010692645.1. GTDB lineage: Bacteria > Cyanobacteriota > Cyanobacteriia > Cyanobacteriales > Coleofasciculaceae > SIO3C6. Next base: position 72,284 of record JAAHGS010000020.1, on the reverse strand, counting down.
AAACAATTAGCTACATAGAAACCCATGGAACTGGAACTTCTATGGGCGATCCAATTGAATTTGCTGGGCTCAAACAAGCGTTTTCAACTGATAAAAAAAGCTACTGTGCCATTGGCTCAGTGAAAACCAATATCGGGCATTTAGACGCAGCTGCTGGGATAGCAGGTTTGATTAAGACAACTCTTGCTCTCGAGAACAAGTTAATTCCACCGAGCCTCAATTTCGAGACACCCAATCCTCAAATCGATTTTGAGAATAGTCCATTTTACCTTAATACTAAGCTTTCTGAATGGCAAGCCAACGGCACACCTCGCCGTGCTGGGGTTAGTTCCTTTGGTTTTGGTGGAACTAACGCTCATGTGGTACTTGAAGAAGCACCACCAAATCAGCCATCAGCAACCTCCCGTCGTTGGCAATTACTGCTCCTATCTGCTAAAACTAGTTCAGCTTTGGATACCGCCACAGCCAATCTAGTTGAACACCTCAAGCAACATCCTGAAATTGACCTAGCTGATGCTGCTTACACTCTTCAGGTTGGTCGCAGAGAATTTGACCATCGACGGGCAGTTGTCTGCCAAGATATAGAAGATGCCATCAGCGCATTCACCGACCCCAAACGGGTTCTCTCGAGTATTCAGGAGAAGGATGAGCGTCATATTGCCTTCATGTTTACTGGACTAGGAACTCATTACGTTAATATGGCTTGGGAGCTTTACCAGGATGAGCCAGTATTTCGTGAGCAAGTTGATAAATGTTGCCAACTGCTAAAACCTCTACTTGAGCTAGATCTAAGAGACATTCTCTATCCCAATAGGAATCAAGCTTCCGAAGCTTTCCAACCACCAAACTCTGCTAGCGACAAACCTTCATCAGGTTTAGATTTGCGCAAGATGCTTGGTCGTGATCAACAACCAGCCGATGAAGCCACTGAAAAACTCAATCAAACCTATCTGACCCAACCAGCTATTTTTGTAATTGAGTATGCTCTAGCTCAGTTGTGGATGTCGTGGGGAATTCGTCCTGTAGCAATGATTGGCTACAGCATTGGTGAATATGTTGCGGCAACTTTGGCTGGAGTCTTGTCCATAGAAGATGCTCTGACTCTGGTTGCCAAAAGAGCGCAAATGATTCAACAGTTGCCAGCTGGAGCGATGCTGGCTGTTCCCCTTTCAGAAGAAGAGGTGCATCCTCTCCTTAGTGATAAACTGTCCTTATCAGCAATAAACGGAGCCAAACTTTGTGTGATTGCTGGAGACACAGACGCTGTGGAGCAATTGGCTGACCAGTTGACGGAAAAAGGATTAGCCTGTCGGCGTTTGCAAACTTCCCATGCCTTTCATTCCCAGATGATGGAGCCGATTTCCTCTTCCTTGACCGAGTTGGTGAAAACTGTTAGCCTCAAACCACCGCAAATTCCCTATCTCTCCAATGTTACGGGAACTTGGATTACACCAGCCGAAGCGACAGATCCCAGTTACTGGACAAAGCATATGTGCCAACCTGTGCGCTTTGCCGATGGAGTCAATGAGCTGTGGAAGCAACAGAAACCGATTCTATTGGAAGTAGGACCAGGACAGACATTAAGTAGTTTAGCATTGCAGTGTTTAGAGAGTAAGCAGGTAGCAGATAAAGTTGTGCTGCCTTCCCTTCGCGATGCCTATAATCAACACTCAGATTTAGTCTTCTTGCTTAATACCCTAGGTCAGCTATGGCTCTCAGGAGTCGGGATAAATTGGTCAGGCTTTTATACTAATGAACACCGCTATCGTATTCCCTTGCCAACCTATCCCTTTGAACGTCAGCGCTACTGGGTTGAACCATCTAAACTGGGACATACTATACCTACGGGGCAAAACTCCTTAGAAAAAAAGCCAGATATAACAGACTGGTTCTACATTCCAGTCTGGAAAAAATCAATGCCGCCTGTTCCATTTGAAATGGGCACTTTGAAGGAGCGAACCTCTTGCTGGTTATTGTTTGTCGATGAATGTGGGGTAGGTCTTCACATAGCCCAACGACTAAAAGATGAGAGCCAAGATGTCATCAGCGTGAGAGTGGGAGAGCAATTTAGCAGACTTAGCCAGGGGGAATATACAATTAATCCCCGACAGCCAGATGACTATAGCGCTTTACTCAAAGACCTATGTGCCAGGGATAAACTACCTAACACTATAGTTCATTCATGGAATCTCAAACTCGATGAACAGGCGCAATTAGGAATTGAGCTATTTGAACAGGCCCAGAACTTAGGTTTCTACAGTTTGCTCTTTCTCACCCAGGCTCTCGGAAAACAAATTATCACCGACCCACTTCAACTCTGGGTACTTTCTAACGGTATGCACGAAGTTGAAAGCGCAGATGTATTGTCTCCAGAGAAAGCAACTGTGTTGGGATTGTGTAATGTCATTCCCCAGGAATATCCGAATATTACCTGTCGAAGTATTGATCTTGTTCTACCGCAACCAGGAACTCAGCAAGAGGAGAAACTGATCAACCAGATTTTGACAGAACTGACTACTCCTTCATTTGATTTAACGATCGCTTACCGTGGTAATCATCGATGGCTCCAAGACTTTGAGTCTGTGCGCTTGGATAATAAAACTCAGGGTCGAACACGATTGCGGCAAGGCGGTGTATATCTGATAACAGGCGGGTTGGGAAAACTTGGTCTAATACTAGGAAAACATCTAGCTCAAAGGGTACAGCCTAAACTAGTACTGATAGGACGTTCAGGATTACCTGCTAAAGAAGAATGGGAGCAATGGCTAGCAACCCATGATCAACAGGAGCGGGTAAGTATCAGAATCAAGAAAGTTCAGGAGTTGGAAGAGTTAGGTGCTGAAGTTTTAGTCATTAGCGCCGACGTGACTAATCAAGCCCAAATGCAAGCAGCGATTACGCAGACGGAGGAGCTGTTTGGCAAGATTCATGGAGTAATCCATGCTGCAGGAGTAGTTGACAAAGAATCATTAACGGCAATTTCCGAAACAGGTTACCCCGAATGTGAATTACATTTTCAACCCAAAGTGTATGGAGTATATACACTGGAGAAAGTTTTGCAAGGAAGAAAACTTGATTATTGTCTCCTAATATCCTCAGTTTCGTCTATTTTGGGAGGATTAGGGTTTGCAGCTTATAGTTCAGCCAATATTTTTCTGGATGCCTTTGCTCACAAGCAAAATCAACTTAACGACAATAACTGGTGCAGCAGTGACTGGTTTTTGGTTGATGTTCCAGAAGAAATTGCAGAGGCTTTTGAGCGTGTTCTATCCAAAGGTACACTTCCTCAGATTGTTATCTCACAGCTAGATTTAAAAACCCAAATCAATAAGTGGATTAAACGTCAATCTCGGCTAGATAAAGAAGAAGATGCAAATGGTCAGGTAGAATCTTCACTTCACCTACGTCCCAACTTGAGGAATGCCTTTGTTGCTCCTAGTAGTGAAACTGAGCACAGAATTGCTAAACGCTATCAAGAGTTGTTGGGAATTGAACAGGTAGGTATCCACGATAGTTTCTTTGAACTAGGTGGGAATTCTCTAATAGGAACTCAGATGATTTCCCAACTTCGTCAAGACTTCAATTTGGAAATCCCTATAAATATCTTATTTGAAGCTCCCACTGTAGCCGAGTTAGTTTTGGCTATTGAAAAAATCTTTATCGGGAAACTAGAAGCACTAACGGAAGAAGAAGTTCAGGAACTTGTGTCAGATATTGCCAGTAAATAAAAAATGCAAAAGAAAACCTTTATGGGTTAAATCTGAAAATGAACATTCAAGTAGTCGGTGTTGTCGGAGCAGGTGTTATGGGCATTGGGGTATCACAAAACCTCGCCCAAACTGGTCATCAAGTCATTCTTGTAGATGTTTCAGAAGAAATCCTGGATCATGCACGACAGGAGATCAGAAACAATATTCGTTTTCAAGGTTTCTTCAATAAAAGTGAGAAGGGTGATAGTCCAGATGATGTCCTACAGCGAATTAAATTTACTACCAATTATCAATTTCTAGAATCAGCAGAATTTGTCATTGAAAACACTACAGAAAAATGGGATATAAAAAAAGAGGTTTACGAAAAGATTGATAAAATTTGCCCCAAAGCATCTGTCTTTGCTGCCAACACCTCTGCTATTCCCATTACTCGTATTGCTTCGGTAACCAAGCGTGCTGCTCAAGTTATAGGCATGCATTTCATGAACCCCGTGCCTATGAAGCCAATCGTGGAAACTATTCGCGGGTATCACACCTCCCAAGAAACAATTGAAACAGCTAAAAAATTGTTGCTTCAAATGGGTAAAGAATGTATCATAGTCAACGACTCCCCCGGTTTTGTTTCTAACCGTGTGTTAATGTTGACTATTAATGAAGCTGTTTTTATCCTGCAAGAACAAGTAGCTTCAGCCTCAGAGGTGGATAGAATCTTCAAAACTTGCTTTGGTCACAAAATGGGACCACTAGAGACAGCTGATTTGATTGGATTAGATACAATTCTTTTTTCTATCGAAGTTCTTTACGAAAGCTTCAACGATAGCAAATATCGACCATGCTCCTTGCTTAAAAAAATGGTAGATGCCGGATTGCATGGTCGTAAAAGTGGACAAGGTTTCTATACCTATAATTGAATACTACGAAAAAAAATCCAGATACATCTATATACACAGACCAATATGAAAGAAGCAAAAACAACAATCAAAAACTTCCTTTCCCAGTATTTTGGTAATCATGAATTACAAGATGATGAAGATATCTTTGCTCTTGGATTTGTCAATTCGATGTTTGCTATGCAACTAGTTCTATTTATAGAAAAAGAGTTTCAAGTACCTATCGAGAACGAAGACCTTGATTTTGAGAACTTCAGAACCATAAATGCTATGACCAGTTTACTCGAACGTAAAACTGCTGTAGTTACAGGTAATTAATCATTTGTGACAAGTCAAATGCGACACAGTTATTGTTTGCATCTGATTTACCCATAAGAAACAATAAAAAAAACCATGGAAAAAAATAACTTATTGTTAGAAGCTACTTCAGCAAGTGAAAAGGCTTCGGCTTTGTATCTAGATCTGATGAAAAGATGCGTAACAGACTGGATATACTTAAACTCAGAAACGGATGGGCAAATAAGTTTACCAACAATAGCTAAGGTGTTTATCTTTTGTTTAAGAAAAGGGATGAATCCTTTTGAAATGTTGCAAGGATTCACATCCAAACAACTTGTTGAGGAAAATCGGTTGAAAGGTTATACCCCTTTTCCAGGTAGGGCGCATACAATGATTGGTTTCAAACGATTAGAAACCGTACAATTTTGTATTGAAGATGTATTGGTTAATAACATTCCAGGTGATCTGATTGAAGCGGGAGTCTGGCGAGGTGGTGCCTGTATCTTTATGCGAGCAATTCTTAAAGCTTATGGAGTGAAAAACCGCACAGTCTGGGTTGCTGACTCATTCCAAGGATTACCAGCGCCTAATTCAAAAAAATATCCTCTAGATGCAGGTTGGTGGCTTCATTTATTCAAAGAAATTGCAGTATCACTGGAAGAAGTGAAGGTGAACTTCTCGAGATACGGGCTGCTGGACGATCAGGTAAAATTCCTAAAAGGATGGTTCTGCGAAACATTACCGAGTATTCCTGTAGAAAAATTGGCAGTCATTCGCGCCGACGGTGATTTGTATGAATCAACTATGGATATACTGACGAATCTCTATCCCAAGCTTTCTGTTGGTGGTTACATAATTTTTGATGACTACGGAGATATTGATGCTTGCCAACAAGCCGTCAATGATTACCGTAAAGCACAAGGCATTTACGATGAGTTGATTCAGACTGATCATACCGAAATCTATTGGAAGCGCTCAAAGTAGTGACACTTCAATCATAAACGTTCCTCTCCTGTAATCATCTTGACAATTGTTATACAGGCTTAGCTTATTACCAATAGCAATTAATCAAAATTTAAAATAAGTAGCAATATTCGTTGGTACTCAAGTGAGACAATGCAGATAGAATTAACCCCTCAGCAAAAGAATAGTCAGGCTGCATTTAAAACCTTCGTAGATCAAGAAATTATTCCTTATGCAGACCAATACGATCAAGAAGAACAAACTCCAATCAAGCTAATTGAAAAGCTAGCTCAAGAAAAATACTTAGGTGCCCTCTTACCAAAAGATATAGGTGGCACCGGTATGGATATGATTACCTATGGTCTCCTGAATGAAGAAATCGGACGAGGATGTTCTTCACTGCGGAGTTTATTAACAGTTCACAATATGGTTGCCCAGGCTCTGCTTAAGTGGGGCAGTAAATTTCAAAAAGAGTATTGGCTTCCAAAATTGGCATCAGGTGAAGTAATTGCTGCTTTTGCTTTGAGTGAACCTAATATAGGTAGTGATGCTAAAAGTATCGAGACTACAGCAACAGTTTCTGGAGACTCTTACATCTTAAATGGGCAAAAGAAATGGATCACTTATGGTCAAATTGCCGATGTCTTTTTAGTCTTTGCCCAGCATGACAATAAACCTTCAGCTTTTTTAGTTGAAAAAAATAGCCCTGGACTTTCAGTCAAGCCAATTTTTGGCATGTTGGGTGTCAAAGCTTCGATGTTAGCAGAACTGCACTTGAATGAGTGTCGAATTCCACTGGAGAATCTTGTCTGCAGGCAGGGTTTTGGTTTCTCCCATGTGGCTTCTTCCGCCCTAGATTACGGAAGGTATAGCGTCGCTTGGGGCTGTGTAGGTATTGCCCAAGCTAGTCTTGAAGCAAGCCTTCAGTATACAAATCAACGCCAACAGTTTGGTGTCTACCTCAAAGAACACCAATTAATTCGACAAATGATCACTGAAATGATCGCTAATGTGAAAGCAGCGAGATTACTCTGTTATCAAGCAGGCTACCTTAAAGATATTGGCGATCCAAAATCGATTATGGAGACTTCGATCGCCAAATATTTTGCCTCCACAATTGCCACTAAAGTAGCAAATGATGCTGTACAAGTTCATGGTGCAAATGGTTGTAGTAGTGAATATCCTGTTCAAAGGTATTGGCGAGACGCCAAAATTATGGAAATCATTGAAGGCAGTACTCAGATTCAACAAATTACCATCGCTGAGTATGGTTACCAACAGTATATGTTCCCAGCTAATCGCGCTGTCAAGTCTCAAGAATTAGTGGCAAGGACTTAAAAAATGGTTAGTCTAAACTCTGAGAGAACAGAAAATAAGCAAGATAATCAAAAAACTATTAAATGTGTAGTTTGGGATTTAGATAACACCCTTTGGGATGGTGTGTTGTTGGAAGATAGCAAAGTTTCTTTAAGAAACAAGGTGGTGGGTATAATTAAAACCTTGGATAGTCGAGGTATTTTACAATCCATTGCCAGCAAAAATGAGTACGTCAGAGCCATGGCGAAATTAGAAGAGCTGGGATTGCATGAATATTTTCTGTATCCACAAATCAATTGGAACTCCAAAGCTTCCTCTATTAAAGAAATCGCTAAGTTAATCAACATCGGCACTGATACAATAGCTTTTATTGATGACCAACCCTTTGAACTAGAAGAAGTAAGTTTTTCACAACCTGAAGTTCTATGTATTAATGCCGCTAACCTAGAACAATTGCTAGAGATGTCGCAAATGAATCCTCGTTTTATTACAGAGGATTCAAAGAAAAGAAGGTTGATGTACATCAGTGACATCGAACGCAACCAGGCAGAGTCAGAATTCGTCGGTCCTCAAGAAGAGTTTTTGGCTACACTCAACATGCACTTCAAGATTTCTTCTGCCCAAGAAGAGGATTTGCAGCGAGCTGAAGAATTAACGGTACGAACGAACCAACTAAACACAACTGGCTATACCTATTCCTATGAAGAACTTAATCAATTTCGACAATCAGATCAGCACAAACTTATAATTTCCAGTTTGGAAGATAAGTATGGAACTTATGGTAAAATTGGTTTAGCTCTCGTGGAATTTCAGGAAAGCCTGTGGACAATAAAGTTATTGTTGATGTCTTGTCGCGTCATGTCCAGAGGTGTTGGCACAGTAATGCTTAACTACATTATCAAGCTAGCTAAGGAAAATAGCGTTCGTTTGTGTGCGGAGTTCGTTTCCAATAATCGCAATCGGATGATGTATATCTCTTATAAGTTTTCCGGTTTCAAAGAAATCGAAAGTAGTGGTGAATTGGTAGTTATGGAAAATGACCTAACGCGAATTCAACCTTGGCCTGAGTATATGAAAGTAGAGGTTATTGATTAGGCAGCGATTATTATTTATTAAATTCATTAGTGTAATTAAAAAAAATGTCATTAGAAAAAGAAGTTATCCAACTTAAATCTGAACTTTCACCAGCTAAACGAGCGCTCCTAGAAAAGTACTTGCGGGGTGAGGTTGAGTCAGATTCTAGATCAAATATTATTTCTCGACGTTCCAGTACGGTTCCTGTACCTCTGTCCTTTGCCCAGCAGCGGCTGTGGTTTCTCCAGCAGTTGGAACCAGACAATCCTTTTTACAATGAACATTTAGCTATACAGCTTACAGGTTCCCTCGACGTAGGAGCACTAGAGCAAAGTCTCAACCAGATTGTGCAACGCCATGAAGTTCTGCGCACTACTTTCAAGATGCTGGATGGGGAACCAGTTCAAATCATCGCCCCAAGCCTGACCTTGACACTGCTAGTGTTGGATTTGTGCCAACTGCCAGAAGTTGAGCAAAAAACTGAAGTCCAACGGCTAGCAACTGAGCATATCCAACGCCCCTTCAACTTGGTTCAAGGTCCTCTATTGCGCTGGACACTGCTAAAGCTTAGTGAACAGAAACATGTGTTGCTATTCATTGGACACCACATTGTCGCTGATGGCTGGTCAATAGGCATACTCATTCGTGAATTGTCAGCACTTTACCAAGCCTTCTCTACCGGCAAACCTACATCACTGCCTGATATGCCCATCCAATATGCTGACTTTGCTATCTGGCAGCGGCAAGAGTTACAGGGAGCAAAACTAGAGTCCCAACTGTCTTACTGGAAGCAGCAATTAAACAATGCTCCATCACTGCTGCAACTGCCTACAGATCGACCACGACCAACAGTTCAGACTTACCGGGGGGCAAAACAATCATTCCTATTGCCCAAGAGTTTGACTGAGGCGCTTAAGGCTATTGCTCAGAAAGCAGAGGCAAGCTTGTTCATGACCCTGCTGAGTGCCTTTCAAATCTTGCTCTACCGCTACACTGGGCAAGAAGATCTCATCGTCGGTTCACCTATTGCTAACCGCAATCGAGCTGAAATTGGAGGACTGATTGGTTTTTTTCTCAACACCCTAGCACTACGCACCGATGTTTCAGGTAACCCTACCTTTGAGGAACTCTTAGCTCGGGTGCGAAAGGTGGCTATCGGAGCCTACGCTAACCAGGATTTGCCCTTTGAAACACTGGTGGAGAAACTACAACTAGAACGGAATGTCAACTACAATCCACTGTTTCAGGTTTCTTTTACCTTACAAAATACTCCGAAGGTGAAATTTGAACTGCCTGGGCTGACCATAACTCCTTTGGAGGTTGAACACACCAGAGCTTTGTTTGATTTGTCCTTGAACGTTACAGAGACTGAGTTGGGGCTAGAGTGTTTCTGGGAATACAACACCGATTTGTTTGATGCTGCCAGAATTAGCCGGATGATTGGGCACTTGGAAACTTTGCTCGAAGCGATAGCAGTTAATCCACAGCAGCGAGTTTCCCAATTGCCCCTTCTGAGTCAATCAGAATTTCATCAATTGTTGACTGAGTGGAATGATACGGCAAAGAAGTATCCCATTGACAAATGTATTCATCAGCTGTTTGAAGCTCAAGTAGAGAAAACACCAGATGTTGTAGCGGTAGTATTTGAAAATCAGCAGTTGACCTACCATCAATTAAATCAAAGAGCAAATCAATTAGCATATTACCTGCAAAGCTTGGGCGTTAAACCAGAGGTACTAGTGGGCATCTGCGTAGAACGTTCCCTAGAAATGGTAGTGGGACTGTTGGGGATACTAAAGGTTGGTGGTGCTTATGTACCCCTTGACCCTAATTATCCCCAAGAAAGATTGAATTATATGTTGACGGATTCGGGTGTTAAGGCGTTGTTGACTCAACAGCCTTTGCTCGAATCTTTGCCACAAATACAAGCACAGGTAGTCTGTTTAGATACAGATTGGGGGGTGATTGAGCAACACTTTCAAGAGAATTTTGAGGTTGGGGTATGTTCAGATAATTTAGCTTATGTGATCTACACTTCGGGTTCTACAGGAAAACCCAAAGGTGTACAAATTCCTCACCACGCTGTCGTAAACTTCCTCAAATCAATGGCGACCGATCCAGGATTAACCGCATCTGATACACTCCTGGCTGTTACTTCTATATCTTTCGATATTGCTGCTCTAGAATTATACTTACCCCTGATTACTGGTGCGCGCCTAGAATTGGCTAGCCGCGAAGTAGCTACTGATGCTAAGCTGCTCGCTAAACAACTCAATGCTTCTGGTGCCACCGTGATGCAAGCCACCCCAGCCACTTGGCGCATGCTGCTGGCAGCTGCTTGGCAAGGCAATCAAAACTTAAAAATACTCTGTGGTGGCGAAGCTTTACCCCGAGATTTAGCAGAGGAGTTACTAAACAAAGGTGCTGCTCTATATAACTTGTATGGTCCAACGGAAACCACAATTTGGTCAACTGCCTACAAGGTAGAAGCGACCCAACTATCTAGAGCGATAGTACCAATTGGAAGACCAATTGCCAACACACGGATTTATCTACTAGATTCTTTTAGTCAACCAGTACCAGTGGGCATATCTGGTGAGTTACACGTTGGTGGTGCTGGACTGGCACGAGGGTATTTAAATCGCCCCGAATTGACTGCTGAAAAATTCATAATTAATGCTTCTGGAGAAAGGCTCTATAAAAGTGGTGATTTGGCTCGCTACCTACCAGATGGCTCGATTGAGTACATTGAGCGCCTTGATCATCAGGTAAAGTTGCGCGGCTTCCGCATTGAACTAGAAGAAGTTGAAGCGGCTTTGTTGCAACATCCTGCTACAAGTGAGGTGGTGGTTATTGTGCGGGAAGACAATCCTGGTGATAAGCGGATAGTTGCATATCTGGTTTATAAGCAAAAACAAGTTCCCACTATCAATCAACTACAAAATTTTTTGAAGAAGAAGCTTGCTAACTATATGATGCCGTCGGTACTTGTCGTGCTGGAGTCGTTACCATTGACAGCAAACGGTAAAGTAGACCGTCGTGCTCTACCTGCACCAGAAGGTCGCCCACAGTTGGAAGAAACTTATGTAATGCCCCAAACTGAAGCAGAAAGAATCATTGCTACTGTTTGGCAAGAGATGCTTCAACTAAAGAAAGTGGGTATTAATGATAATTTTTTTACTATGGGGGGACATTCGTTGCTTCTTGTTAAGGTTCAAGCAAAATTAAGTGAAATTTTTGGTAAAGAACTATCAATAATTAATTTTTTCAAATATCCAACTATAAAACAACTGGCACAATTCTTAAGCAACAAAACTAATTTAAAAACAGCTGAAGAATCATCTTCTAGACGTATACATGACCGTGCAAGTAGGCAAAAGGAAGCCATAAAAAAGCAAAAACAACTACTCAGACAACAAAGGAAAAAAGCAAATGGATAAGTGGGAAAGAGAAATGGATAAGTGGGAAAGAGAAGATGCTTTAGAATATATAGCCATAATCGGCATGGCAGCTCGCTTTCCGGGAGCAAAAAATGTTGATGAGTTTTGGCAAAACTTGCGCGATGGTGTAGAGTCTATTTCCTTCTTCACCGATGAGGATTTATTAGCTACAGGCATAGACTCAGCCAAACTGAGTAACCCTAACTATGTCAAAGCAGCTAGTGTTTTGACAGACATTGATCTATTTGATGCCTCATTTTTTAACTTTACGCCTTATGAAGCTGAAGTTACTGACCCTCAACATCGGCTGTTCCTAGAGTATGCCTGGGAGGCTCTGGAAAATGCCGGTTACGACTCTCAAGCGTACAAAGGTAGAATTGGTGTTTATGCTAGTGCTGGTCTCAATAGCTACTTGTTGCAAAATCTGAGCTTCAATCCTGAAAATTCAGATTTTGCAGATATTTATCAGTTGTTGATTGGCAATGATAAAGACTTTGTAGCTACAAGAGTTTCCTTCCAATTAAACTTAACTGGACCAAGTGTCAACGTTAATACTGCCTGTTCCGCCTCTTTGGTAGCTGTCCAAATGGGCTGCCAAAGCTTGCTAAATTACCAGTGTGATATAGTTTTGGCAGGAGGAGTATCAATTCACCTACCGCAAAAGGCAGGATATTTGTATCAGGAAGGCATGATTCTGTCTCCTGATGGGCATTGCCGAGCCTTTGACGCCCAAGCCCAAGGGACAATTGGTGGCAGCGGGGTTGGCATTGTAGTGCTCAAAAGATTAGAGGATGCCCTAGCAGATGGCGACTGCATTCACGCAGTAATTAAAGGTTCAGCCATCAATAACGACGGTTCTTTGAAAGTGGGCTATACTGCTCCGAGTGTAGATGGTCAAACCGCAGTGATTTTGGAAGCTCAAGCCCTAGCTGGAATAGATCCTGAGACCATCACTTATATAGAAGCTCATGGCACAGGAACTCCTCTAGGAGACCCCATTGAAATTGCAGCCCTGAGACAAGCTTATTCTACCAGTACCAAGAAGAAGGGCTTCTGTGCCATCGGTTCAGTAAAGACCAATGTGGGACATCTGGATGCTGCTGCTGGTGTAGCAGGCTTAATCAAAACTGTTCTGGCGTTGAAAAATAAACAGATACCGCCGAGCCTGCACTTTAAGAACCCCAATCCTGAGATAGATTTCGCTAACAGTCCCTTTTACGTTAATACTAAGCTCTCTCCATGGGAAACTAACGGCACTCCTAGACGTGCAGGGGTGAGTTCTTTTGGTATTGGCGGAACTAATGCTCATGTGGTACTCGAAGAGGCCCCGAAAGCTGAGCCCTCGGGAAAATCTCGTCCCTGGCAGTTACTGCTACTGTCAGCCAAAACCAGTTCGGCTCTAGAGAAGGCAACCTCCAATTTAGCTCAACACTTGCATAGTGGGCTTAAGCTAGCAGATGTGGCTTATACCCTCAGCCTTGGTCGTAGAGCTCTCAACAATCGAAGAATGCTAGTTTGCCAAGATCTTGAGCAGGCAAAGAACGCACTCAGTAGCCTCGAGCCAAAACAAGTTTTGACTAAGTTTCAAGAGCCCGGAGAACGACCTGTTGTCTTTATGTTCTCTGGTCAGGGGGCGCAGTACGTGAATATGACGCTGGAACTCTACGAGGTTGAGACCACATTTCGTCAGCAGGTAGATCTCTGCTCAGAGATACTCAAACCAGATCTAGGGCTTGACCTGCGCCAAGTCATCTATCCCAACCCAGAGCAACTGGAAGAAGCATCCGAGCAACTGCAACAGACAGCAATTACTCAACCAGCGCTGTTTGTCATTGAGTATGCCCTCGCCCAATTATGGCTCGAATGGGGAGTATCTCCGACAGCAATGATTGGTCACAGCATCGGTGAATACGTAGCTGCTACAATCGCAGGAGTGTTTTCCTTAGAAGATGCTTTAGCCCTGGTAACGGCAAGGGGTCAACTGATGCAGCAATTGCCCTCAGGGAGTATGCTGGCGGTGCCTCTTCCTGAAGCAGAAGTGCAACAATTTTTGGGTCAAACGCTGTCTCTAGCAGCGATTAACGGTTCCTTTTCCTGCGTAGTTTCGGGGGAAAAAGAAGCAGTAGAAGCATTACAAAACCAGTTAGCTTCCCAAGGAGTAGAATGCCGTCGCTTACATACCTCCCACGCCTTCCATTCTCCAATGATGGAGCCGATTTTAGAGCCGTTCACTCAAAGGGTCAGACAAGTGAGGCTCAAGCCTCCACAAATCCCCTACATCTCCAATGTCACTGGCACTTGGATTACCCCACAGCAGGCAACAGCTCCTTCCTATTGGGCAACTCATTTAAGGCAAACGGTGCGCTTAGCTGAAAGCTTGCAAGAGTTATTGAAACAACCGGCTCAGATTCTGCTAGAGATAGGACCTGGTCGAACCTTAACCACATTAACAAAGAGACATCCAGAGAAAAAGCCTGAGCAAATCGCCCTCTCTTCAGTCAAACATCCCCAAGAAGCTGGTTCAGATGTAGAGTTTTTGTTGAAGGCATTAGGTCAGCTGTGGCTGGCGGGAGTTGAGATAGATTGGTCAGGGTTTTATAGCCATGAGCAGCGTCATCGTTTGCCCTTACCAACTTATCCCTTTGAGCGCCAGCGTTACTGGATTGAGGCGTCTCAACCGGGAGAGAATAACCGTGCCACTCCAGTTTCACTGGGGAAAAATCCGGATATCGCTGATTGGTTCTACATGCCTTGTTGGAAACAATCAGTACCCCCAATACCAATAAAACAGGAACAATTAAGTTCACCAAAGTCTTGCACTCTAGTGTTTATCGATGAGTGTGGTTTGGGTAGCCAATTACTCGAGGGACTCCGAAGAGACAACCAAGAAGTGATTAGCGTCAAAGTGGGGACACAGTTCACCCAAGTTAGTGAGAGTCTATATACTCTCAATCCTCAACAAAGTAATGACTACGATAGCTTACTTACCGAACTTCGATCACAACAGAAGCTGCCAGAAACAATTGTTCATTTGTGGAATGTCACATCTGTTAGTGAGACTCAATCAGGACTGGCAGGAGTTGAAAAAGCTCAAGAAACAGGCTTCTACAGCCTTCTATTTCTAGCCCAAGCACTAGGGAAACAGAATCTGAGTGAGCAGTTGCCAATTACGGTTGTCTCTAATAATATGCAGTCAGTGACAGGAGAAGAAGTGCTTTCTCCAGAGAAGGCAACTATACTTGGACCAGTCAAAGTAATTCCCCAAGAATACCCAAACATTAGCTGTTGCAGCATTGATGTGGTTCTTCCGGAAGCCGGAAGTTGGCAACAGGAGAAACTCACAGAGCAACTATTAACAGAACTGAGAGATCCTATCTCTGAGCAGTTGATTGCCTACCGAGGTCATAATCGTTGGCGACAAAGCTTTGAGGCAGTGCGACTGGAGTCATCTCTCGAAGAGACACCAAAATTAAGAGAAGAAGGTGTCTATCTGATTACAGGGGGACTCGGAGGTATTGGGCTAGTACTGGCGAAACATTTGGCAAAAACAGTACGCGCCAAACTGATTTTGACAGGTCGTTCAACTTTTCCTGCAAGACTTGAGTGGGATAGCTGGTTGGAAACTCACGATGAGACTGATAGCACCAGCAGCAAAATTCTCAAAGTAAAAGAACTTGAAGAGTTGGGTGCAGAGGTTTTGGTGATTAGTGCTGATGTGGCTAACCTAGCACAAATGACTGATGCGATCGCTCAGGTTCAACAGCAGTTTGGTTCGCTCCATGGTGTAATTCATGCTGCTGGAGTTCTTGGAGAAAAGTCATTTGGCACTATTGCACAGATAAATAAAATTGAGTGTGAACAGCAATTTCAACCCAAAGTCTATGGACTTTTAGTATTAGAAAAACTCTTACAGAATCAAAAACTAGATTTTTGTGTATTAATGTCTTCTTTGTCATCAATTTTGGGAGGATTGGGATATGCGGCTTATGGGGCAGCAAATCTCTTTATGGATGCTTTAATTTACCAACATAATCAGAGCAATGCTATACCCTGGTTGAGTGTAAATTGGGATGGATGGCAAGTTGAGGAACAACAGAAACAAAGTGGATTTAAGCAGACTAGTTTGGCTGAATTTGCGATCACACCAGAAGAAGGAGTCAAGGCGTTTCAAAGTATTTTATCCAAGGGGCAATTCTCTCATCAGACAGTGGTCTCGACTGGAGAACTGCAATTGAGGCTCAAAAAATGGATTAACCCTAAGTCTATAGGAGACAGAGCTGCTAAGCAAAAATTCTCACTTCATCCCAGACCAGATTTGCACAATACTTATGTCAATCCCAAGAATGATATTGAACACAAGCTTGCTGACATTTGGCAAAATCTTCTTGGGATAGAACAGGTAGGAATCCACGATAACTTCTTTGAATTGGGTGGTGATTCTCTGCTGGCAACACAGGTTATATCTCAGGTACACAAAAAACTTCATATAGAACTCTCCGTAAACATTATGTTTGAGAAACCTACTATAGCTGAAGTCGTCCAGTACATCGAGAATACTCGCTATACAATCCAACAACTGCAAACTCCTATCAGTGTAGAGTTAGGGGAGATAACGGAGATTGAATTATGAAACAATCCATTGATGAGTTTTTGTTCAACATTAGTGAATTAGGCATAAAACTTCGGATAGAAAATGGTAGCTTGCGCTGTCACGCACCTAAGAATCTATTGACACCTATTTTGCGCGACCAGATAGCTGAACGTAAAACAGAAATAATAGAGTTTCTGCAAAGAGTTGATTTTGCCTCAAGTTCTAGTAATAAACAGATTCTAACTGTCCCAAGGGATAAAGAGCTACCTCTGTCCTTTGCCCAGCAAAGGCTTTGGTTTCTCCAACAATTAGAACCCGACAACCCTTTTTACAATGAATATGGAGCAATACAACTGACAGGTATTCTCAACGTGGCAGCCCTAGAGCAAAGTCTAAACGAGATTGTGCAACGCCATGAAGCTCTGCGCACTACTTTCAAAATGCTAGATGGGGAAACTTTTCAAACTATAGCCCCAAGCTTAATCTTGACACTACCAGTGGTGGATTTGTGCCAGTTACCAGAAGCTGAGCAGGAAATGGAAGTCCAGAGATTAGCAACTGATCAGAATCAAGGCCCCTTCGATTTAGTTCAAGATTCTCTGCTGCGCTGGACACTAGTACAGCTAAGTGAACAGAAACATGTATTGCTATTCACCATACATCACATTGTCTATGATGGCTGGTCAGCGGGTGTAATAATTCGTGAATTGTCAGCCCTTTACGAAACCTTCTCTAGCGGAAAACCGGTGTCCCTGCCTGAGTTGCCCATCCAATATGCGGATTTTGCTGTTTGGCAGCGGCAAGAGTTACAGGGAGCAAAACTAGAGTCCCAACTGTCTTACTGGAAGCAGCAATTAAACAATGCTCCTCCCTTACTGCAACTGCCCACAGACCGACCACGACCACCTGTTCAGACTTACCGGGGGGCAAAGGAGTCATTCGAGTTACCCAAAAGTTTGACCAAAGCGCTTCAGGCTATTGGTAGGAAAGCCGAGGCTACCCTGTTCATGACCCTGTTGGCAGCGTTCAAAGTTTTGTTCTACCGCTACAGTGGGCAAGAAGACATCATCATTGGTTCGCCTATAGCTAACCGTAACCGAGCTGAAATTGAAGGGCTGATTGGCTGTTTTGTCAACACCCTGGTACTACGCACCGATTGTTCGGGCAACCCAACTTTTGAGGAACTATTAGGTCGAGTGCGGCAGGTGACGATGAAAGCTTATGAGCATCAGGATTTGCCTTTTGAAAAGCTAGTCGAGGAACTACAGCCAGAACGGGATGCCAACTACAACCCACTCTTCCAGGTGTTGTTTAACTTACAAAATACTCCGGAGGTGAAATTGGAACTGCCTGAGCTGACCTTAACACCTTTTGAGGTTGAACACACCAGAACTTTGTTTGATTTGCGCTTAGACATGACAGAGATTGATTCGGGGCTAGAGGGTTTCTGGGAATACAACACTGATTTGTTTGATGCTGCCAGAATTAATAGGATGATGGGGCATTTCCAAAAATTACTTGAAGTGATCGCAGCTAATCCACAACAGCGAGTTGACCAATTGCCCCTTTTGAGTCAATCAGAACGTCATCAATTGTTGACCGAGTGGAATGATACTGCAAGGGAATATGCCTCAGATACCTGTATTCATCAGTTATTTGAGGAACAGGTAGAGAAAACACCGGATGCTGTAGCGGTAGTATTTGAAAACCAGCAGTTGACCTACCAGCAATTAAATCAAAGAGCTAACCAACTAGCACATCACCTGCAAAGCTTGGGCGTCAAACCAGAAGTACTAGTTGGCATCTGCGTGGAACGTTCCCTGGAGATGGTGGTGGGACTGTTGGGGATACTAAAGGCTGGTGGTGCTTATGTTCCTCCTGACCCCAATTATCCCCAAGAAAGATTGAGTTATATGTTGGCGGATTCGGGTGTTGAGGTGTTGTTGACCCAACAATCTTTGCTCGAATATTTGCCACCAAGCCAAGCACAGGTAGTCTGTTTAGATACAGATTGGGGGGTGATTGAGCAACACCCTCAAAAGAATCTTGAGGTTGGGATATGTTCGGATAATTTGGCTTATGTGATCTACACTTCTGGTTCGACTGGTAAACCGAAGGGGGTTCAAATCTGCCACCAAAGTGTGGTTAATTTCTTAAATTCCATGAGCCATGTTCTGGGATTAACTCAGGAAGATACTTTCTGTGCAGTTACTACTATTTCCTTTGATATTGCAGCTCTTGATCTTTATCTACCATTAACTGTAGGGGCAAAAGTTATTGTAGCTTCCCGTGGAGTTGCTACTGATTCTGAGCGGCTACTGTCTGAATTATTCTCCTCGAAGATAAGTGTCATGCAAGCCACTCCAGCTACTTGGCAAATGCTATTAGATGCTGGTTGGTCTTCTAATTATCCCTTGAAAGTATTGTGTGGAGGTGAAGCCTTATCTGCTCAATTAGCTCATCAAATTCTAGAAACTGGTAGTCAATTGTGGAATCTGTATGGTCCAACAGAAGCAACTATCTGGTCTACAATTTACCAAGTAGGAGCCAACAAAACAGTAGCAGTAAATCAAGGAGTACCTCCTTATATCGGTCGCCCTATTGCTAACACCCAAATTTATATTTTAGATAAAAACCTACAACCATTACCTATAGGTGTACCAGGAGAGTTATATATCGGAGGAAATGGCTTAGCCAGAGGTTACCTCAACCGCCCAGAATTAACCCAAGAAAAGTTTATACCCAACCCTTTTAATAATTCAAAATTCAAAACTCAAAAGTCAAAATTATATAAAACAGGGGATTTGGCTCGATATTTGCCTGACGGTAACATCGAATTCCTTGGTCGTATTGACAATCAAGTGAAAATTCGAGGCTTCCGCATCGAGTTAGGGGAAATTGAAGCGGTGCTCAATCAACATTCCCAGGTGAGAGAAGCTGTTGTTGTGGCTAGAGAAGATCAAGCTGGCGATAAGCGCTTAGTTGCCTATGTCGTTCCCCATTCAGAAATAAGTATCGCCACAAGCAATCTGCGGGATCTTCTCCAACAGAAGCTGCCTAATTACATGATACCTAGTGCCTTTGTAATCCTGGAGGCACTACCGTTAACACCTAATGGTAAGGTAAATCGCAAAGCTCTACCTGCACCAGATATATCGAGAAGTGACGTTGGCTTTGTTCCACCCCGCAATCCTACAGAAGAAGTACTAGCTGCTATCTATGCCGATATTTTGGGGCTAGAGAAGGTCAGCATTCACGACAACTTCTTTGAGTTGGGGGGACATTCTCTGCTAGCGACCAAAGTTATTTCTCGCTTACGCGAGGCATTCGAGATAGATTTGCCCCTACGTAGCCTATTCGAGAGACCAACTGTCGCTGGCTTCAGTACTCGCATTGAAACCATGCGTTTAGCTCTTACTCAAGTTTCACCGCCTCCCGTTGCTGCTGGAAAAGGTCGAAAGGAAATAGAATTATGAAAACAATAGAGGAATTCTTATCTTACCTTTATAGTCTGGACGTAAAGCTTTGGATTGAAGGCGTTAATGGAGCGCTTCCGGAAGAGTTTCGCTTGCGTTGTAATGCTCCTGAGGAGGTATTAACACCAACCCTCAGCGCTCAAATCTCTGAACGCAAAGCAGAAATTATTGCCTTTCTCAACCAGGCTAATCTTGCCTCAAATTCAACTACTCAGGCTATTACAACTGTTTCACGAGCAGGGAACCTCCCTCTATCCTTTGCACAACAGCGGTTATGGTTTCTTGATCAAATGGAACCAGGCAACCCCATTTACAATATTCCTGGGGCTGTGCGTCTCAAAGGTTCCCTCGATGCGATCGCTTTTGAACGAAGTTTCAATGAAATCCTGCGTCGCCACGAAGCCTTACGCACCACCTTCAAGACGGTAGATGGTCAGCCAATCCAAGTGATTGACCCCACCTTAACCTTGACAATGCACATACTAGATTGGCGGCATTTAAGGGAAAACGAACGAGAAACTGAAATTCAGCGCTTGGCTAATGAGGAAGCCCAGCAACCTTTCGACTTAGCCAAAGGACCACTTCTGCGAGTAACTCTAGTTCACTTAGATGAAGACGAATATGTGGCGCTGTTGACGATGCACCACATTATCTCCGATGCTTGGTCTATAGGCTTATTCGTTCGAGAACTGAGTGTACTCTACGAAGCCTTTTCCACGGATCGACCTTCCCCGCTTCCAGAGTTGCCAATCCAATATGCTGACTTTGCCGCTTGGCAGCGCCAGTGGCTACAGGGTGAGGTACTTGACTCTCAGCTATCCTACTGGCAAAAACAACTAAGTGGTAACCTTCCAGTTTTACAATTACCTACAGACCGCCCCAGACCTAGAGTTCAAACTTTCCGAGGTGCAAGGCAATCTTTCTCTATCCCCAAAAGTCTTACGGAGGATCTCAAGGCGCTAAGTCAGAAGGAAGAGGTGACGCTGTTCATGACATTACTGGCAGCGTTCAAGATTCTGCTTTACCGCTACACCTTCCAAGAGGACATTCTAGTTGGTTCACCTATTGCCAACCGCAACCGGACGGAAATTGAACCACTAATTGGCTTTTTTATCAATACCTTAGTGCTGCGTACTAACCTGTCAGGCAATCCCAGCTTCCGGGAATTGCTTGCTCGGGTGCAACAGGTAACTTGGGATGCCCAAGACTACCAGGACTTGCCCTTTGAAAAATTGGTTGAGGAACTGCAACCAGAGCGAGACTTAAGTTACAGTCCGCTGTTCCAGGTGAAGTTCATGCTGGAAAATTCCCCAAAGGTAGACCTGAAACTTTCTGGTTTGACACTGAGTTTTCTGCACTCAGAAAACTCAACAGCCAAGTTAGACTTGAGTCTGGATATGTATGAAACTGCCTCCGGACTGATGGGGGCATTTGAGTACAACACAGACTTGTTTGACAAGGCGACAATGACGCGGATGGCGGGTCATTTCCAAAGTTTGCTAGCGGGCATTGTTAAGAATCCAGAGCAGCGACTTTCGGAGTTGCCCTTACTAACAGAAGCGGAGAAGCATCGGTTACTGGTGGAGTGGAATGACACCAAAATTGAGTATCCTCAAGACCAGTGTTTCCATCAGTTATTTGAAGCTCAAGGGTCGCAATCACCTGATGCTGTTGCCGTTGTCTTCAAAAACGAGCAACTTACTTACCGGGAACTGAATCAACGCGCCAATCAACTAGCACATTACCTACAAAAGCTGGGCGTGAAACCAGAAGTTATTGTGGGGATTTGTGTAGAGCGATCGCTAGAAATGATTATCGGCGTATTGGGCATTCTTAAAGCGGGTGGCGCCTATCTCCCCCTAGACCCAACATACCCTGCAGAGCGCCTTGCTTTTATGTTGTCAGATTCACAGGTTCCCATTCTCCTGACAACACAAAAATTAGTTAAAGAACTCCCCCAACAGGACGCCCAAGTGGTCTGCTTAGATACAAACTGGGCAACTATTGCACAAGAGAGTGAGCAGAACCCCAATAGTGGTGTTACCGTCGAAAACTTGGCTTACCTGATTTATACCTCAGGCTCTACAGGAAAACCCAAAGGAGTTTTGGTTACTCATGAAGGATTGGGCAACCTAACCGAGGACAAGATTCGGACTTGTAAGGTTAAAGCAGACAGCCGTATTCTCCAATTCTTCTCCTTGAGCTTTGATGCCTCTATTCCGGAATTAGTTATGGCTCTGGGTTCCGGTGCCGCCCTCCATCTGGGAACGCCGGAAGATTTACTACCTGGATCAGCCTTAATGCAGCTTTTACAGGAACAAGCCATTACCCATATTACACTCCCTCCCTCAGCACTAGCGGTTCTGCCCGCTGCCAAATTGCCTGCTTTGCAAATGGTTCTAGTAGGAGGAGAAGCCCCTTCTCCTGAACTAATTGCCCAATGGTCACAAGGACGACTGTTTATCAACGCCTACGGCCCCACTGAAACGACAGTCAACGCCAGTATGGTTGAGTGCGGCAACGACGGTCAAAAAATACCTACTGTGCGCCCTGCTGCCAATAAGCAACTTTACATTTTAGACAAACATCTCCAACCTGTTCCCATCGGCGTGCCAGGGGAATTACATATTGGTGGAGTAGGTCTAGCGCGGGGCTACCTCAACCGTCCCGAAAAAACTGCTGAAGCCTTTATCCCCAATCCTTTTAGTGATCAACCAGGAAGCCGTCTCTATAAAACAGGAGATTTAGCCTGTTACCTAAGTGATGGTTATATCAAACTTCTTGGTCGCCTCGACCATCAGGTTAAAATTCGTGGTTTTCGGATTGAACTGGGAGAGATTGAAGCACTGTTAAACAAACACCCAGGAGTACAAGAAAACATAGTCATTGTCCGTGAAGACCAACCAGGAGATAGACGACTCGTTGCTTATCTCGTTCCTGAGCAATCACATATCCTGACAATTGGCGATTTACGGCGCTTTATTGAAGCAAAATTACCCAAATACATGATACCTACAGCGTTCGTGACGCTGGATGCCCTACCCCTCAATCCTAATGGAAAAGTTGACCGTTTTGCTCTGCCTATACCTGATACAGCTCGACCTGAATTAGAGGAAGCGTTTGTTGCCCCTCGCACTCCAACAGAGCGAATTTTGGCTGAGATTTTTGCCCAAGTGCTGGAGGTTGAGCAGGTAGGTATACATGACAATTTCTTTGAGTTGGGAGGACATTCGTTGCTGGCAACCCAAATCATTTCTCGCTTACGTGAGGCATGTCAGATAGAGTTGCCCATAGGCAGTCTGTTTGAGAAACCTACTGTGGAGCTTTTGAGCGAACACATTGAAACCATGCGCTTAGCTCTTACTCAAGGTTCGCAACCTCCTATTGCGATTGGAAAAGTTCAAGAAGAACGAGAGGAAATAGAGTTATGAAAACGATTGATAAATTTTTATCTTACCTTTATAGTCTGGATATCAAGCTCTGGGTTGAGGGTGTTAGCGGAGCGCCTCTAGAAGAGGTTCGCTTGCGTTGTGATACTCCAAAAGGTATACTAACGCCAGAGCTGAGCGCTCAGATATCCAATCGCAAAGCTGAAATTATTACATTTCTCGAAGCAGCTAATCTTGCCTCAAACATCACGTCTCAGGCTATTCAACCTGTTTTACGAGAGGGGAACCTACCCCTATCCTCTGCCCAGCAACGGCTATGGTTTCTCGACCAAATGGAACCGGGTAGCCCCCTTTACAACGTTCCTGGGGCTGTACGTTTAAATGGTTCGCTTGATGTAGTTGCCTTTGAACGAAGTTTCAATGAAATCGTGCGCCGCCACGAATCCTTACGCACAACCTTTGAGGTGGTAGACGCTCAGCCTGTTCAGGCAATCGCCCCGACCTTCAGGTTGGCACTCCCCATCCTAGATTGGCGACACTTAAGGGAAGACGAACGAGAAGCTGAAATCCAGCGCTTGGCTGATGAGGAAGCCCAGCAACCTTTCGACCTAGCCAAAGGGCCACTTCTGCGATTGACTCTAGTCCACTTAGATGAAAGTGAATATGTGCTGCTGTTGACGATGCACCACATTGTCTCCGATGCTTGGTCTATGGGCATATTCATTCAAGAACTTAGTAAGCTCTACGAAGCTTTTTCCACTGGTCAGCCGTCCCCACTTCCAGAGTTGCCCATCCAGTATACCGACTTTGCCGTTTGGCAAAAACAATGGTTGAGTGGGGAAGTTCCTCAAAACCAACTCAATTACTGGCGTTCTCAATTGCAGGGTGCGCCAGAATTGTTACAATTACCTACTGACTGCCCTCGTCCAAACATACAAACTTACCGGGGTACAACTCAAAGTTTTAGTTTAGATAGTGATTTAACCCAAAAGTTGCAAACCCTGTCGCGGGAGTCGGGGACGACTTTATTTATGACCCTGTTGGCGGCGTTTGCCACTTTACTCTATCGCTACAGCGGTCAAGAAGATATTTTAATTGGTTCTCCGATTGCCAACCGCAACCGTTGGGAAATTGAGTCATTGATTGGCTTTTTTGTGAATACTTTGGTGTTGAGAACCCGTTTTGAAGATAATCCCAGTATGAAGGACTTACTGGTACGAGTTAGGGAAACTACAATCAAAGCCTACGAACATCAGGATGTACCTTTTGAGCAATTAGTACAAGCCTTGCAACCCCAACGCTCTTTGAGTCATTCTCCCCTGTTCCAGGTGATGTTTGTGTTGCAGAATGCACCGATGAGGGAAGTGGAGTTGCTCG
This sequence comes from Symploca sp. SIO2E9, assembly GCA_010692645.1. GTDB lineage: Bacteria > Cyanobacteriota > Cyanobacteriia > Cyanobacteriales > Coleofasciculaceae > SIO3C6. The sequence goes on along the minus strand of JAAHGS010000020.1, from coordinate 47,778 downwards.
GTGTGACTTTGACTCAGTTAGAGCGGGAAAGCACTATTGCTAAGTTTGATTTAACCCTGTCAATCACCGAAACTGATCGAGGATTGGTGGGTGAATGGGAGTACAATACTGACTTGTTTGACAGGTCAACTATTGAGCGCATGGCTGCTCATTTCCAGAACTTGTTGTCAGCCATTGTGGAAAATCCCCAACTTCCTGTCGCTGAATTACCCTTGTTGAGTGAAGCCGAACGTCATCAGTTGTTGGTGGAGTGGAATGATACCAAGAGTGAATATCCCTCAGATAAATGTATCCATCATTTATTTAAGGAGCAGGTAGAGAAAACACCCGATGCAGTAGCGGTGGTGTTTGAGAATCAGCAATTAACCTACCAACAATTAAATCAAAGAGCCAACCAACTGGCACATCATCTGCTTTCTTTGGGAGTCAAAGCTGAGGGACTGGTGGGAATTTGCGTGGAACGTTCCCTGAAGATGGTGGTGGGGCTGTTGGGTATCCTCAAGGCGGGTGGTACCTATGTACCTCTTGACCCTAGTTATCCCCAAGAACGACTCAGTTATATATTGGCAGATTCACGTGTGGAAGTGTTGTTGACCCAACAGTCATTACTGGAATCTTTGCCAGAACACCAAGCAAAAGTGGTTTGTTTGGATACTGATTGGGAGGCAATTGAGCAACACTCTCAGGAGAATCTGGAAGCTGGGGTATCTTCTGATAATTTGGCTTACGTTATCTACACTTCGGGTTCGACAGGACAACCCAAGGGAGTTCAAATCTCCCACCACAGTGTAGTCAACTTTTTAAATTCCATGAGTTATTTTCCGGGATTAACTCAGGGAGATACTTTTTATGCAGTTACCACTATTTCCTTTGATATTGCAGCCCTTGAACTTTATCTGCCATTAACAGTAGGAGCCAAAGTTGTTGTAGCCTCCCATGAAATTGCCAGTAATCCTGATGGGCTGTTGTCTGAGTTATCTTCCTCGAAAATAACTGTTATGCAAGCCACTCCAGCGACTTGGCAAATGCTATTAACTGGTGGTTGGTCTTCTAATTATCCCCTCAAAGTCTTGTGTGGTGGTGAAGCCTTATCGGCTCAACTCGCCCATCAAATCCTAGAAACAGGTAGCGAATTGTGGAATCTGTATGGTCCAACAGAAGCAACAATCTGGTCAACAATTTACCAGGTAAGAGCCAACAAAGCAGTAACAACAACTAAAGATGCATTTTCTGCCATCGGTCGCCCCATCGCTAACACCCAAATTTACATATTAGATAAACACCTCCAACCGCTTCCCATCGGTGTTCAAGGAGAATTGTACATTGGAGGTGATGGCTTAGCTAGAGGATACCTCAACCGCTCAGAGCTAACCCAAGAAAAATTTATTCCTAACCCTTTTGATAATTCAAACTTCAACAGTCAAAAATCCAAATTATATAAAACAGGGGATTTGGCTCGATACTTACCAGATGGCAATATTGAGTATCTCGGTCGCCTCGACCATCAAGTAAAGATTCGCGGCTTCCGCATCGAACTAGGAGAAATTGAATCCGTCCTCAACACACACCCTCAAATTGAACAAGCCATTGTCATTGCAATAGAGGACACTACTGGTAACAAACGCCTAGTCGCCTATGTTGTTACCTCAAAGAAATCACTCACCAGCAATCAACTACGTGAATTCCTCTTTTCAAAGCTACCAGAATACATGGTGCCCAATGCTTTTATTACCCTAGATACTCTCCCTCTAACACCCAACGGGAAAGTAGATCGTGTGGCTCTTCCTGTACCCAATACTACTCGACCGGAATTAGAAGCAGCGTTTGTCGCCCCGCGCACCCCTACCGAGCAAATCTTGGCTGAGATTTTTGCCCAAGTGCTGGAAGTTGAGCAGGTAGGTGTACATGACAATTTCTTCGAGTTAGGAGGACATTCGTTGCTAGCAACTCAACTAATTGCTCAGTTGCTCAAAATGTTTGAGGTTGAAGTGACAGTTGTTGACTTATTTAAAGGGCCTACTGTGACCGATTTAGCTAAACGGATAGAAAAAATGCAGACGTTGGAGAAACTCTCACGCCCTTCCACAAAGATGGCAGACGAGCTAGAGGAAATCGAAATATAATCCCTTGTTCATCGTTCATTGTTAAAGACAACTCCAATAAACAATAGACTTCTGCCAAAAGTTGATAAATCCTATGTAATTTAACTTTGTGCATCTGTGGTAAAAAAATCAAATCTAGCATTTCTGCAAGAGGTCGTAATCAACATAAATAGGTAAAGTAAATATGGCAAATCAAACCTTCTATCTCAAACCAAATGTCATCGTAGAGCCATTATTTAACCAATGGTATGCCTGGTCGAACCTTATCTCCCCAGCGACAGCGGCTCGGTATATTACTGAATCGCATTTAAAAATTATGCAGTCGTTTGTCGATGCTCCTGAGGTTCATCAGTCAGCGATGAAAGATCCAGCCATGATGGGTGGTCCCTTTATTAACTATGGGGTTGACCGAGTTCATGAAATTAAAGCTTTGCTGGAAGCGACCAAAGAAGAGGAAGCACATATGGTGCAGCTTAGTCAAGCGATCACACAGCTTGACACGATGTTACTCGACAAAGCCAATGGATATTCATTAGAACCTCTCTATCAAAATGTTCCTGAAGTATTAAAAGGATATGTAGAGTTAGTTTATGATTCCAACAATCACCCTTCTATTCGCTTTATCGAAGGACTTCTCTATAAAAGTCAGTACTATAATCCCGCATCCCAAACCGTTGCCTTATATTTAGGTTATGAGGATGAACGTTCCTTTGTCCTTAGTACGCCTCGTTTAAAAGATGATGGTTATTTACATCTAAACCTTCCCTTCAACGACTCCAGACTTGATCGCTTGTTTCAGATGAGGGAAACTCCTCAACCCTATATCCAAATCAAAAACCTGTTGGGAATAGCCGAGGAAGATGAAGCACTATTTTCATCATTCTTTACCGAAGAACCTCCTCAGAAAGAGCCAAAGTATAGTGGTGATTCAGTCAGAATTCGCTACTTTGGTCATGCTTGTGTCTTAATTGAAACCAAAGATGTAAGTATTTTATGTGACCCATTAATCAGTTACCAGCACCAACAGGGTATCCCCCGTTACACCTATGCTGATTTACCGGAAACGATTGACTACGCCCTGATTACCCACAATCATCAAGACCACTGTATGTTTGAAACCTTGTTGCAGTTGCGGCATAAAATCAAGCATTTAGTAGTGCCGAAGAGTAACAGTGGTGTTTTAATCGATCCATCCCTTAAATTAATCTTAAAAGCTATTGGTTTTGCTAATGTTCTAGAAATCGACAACCTTGAAGCAATAGAGGTTAATGATGGACAGATTGTTGCCTTGCCGTTTTTAGGCGAACATGGTGATTTGAATATTAGCGCCAAAGCCGCTTATCTGATTCAATTAAAAGGACAATCTGTTCTGTGTCTAGCAGATTCTAATAATATTGAGCCTAAGCTTTACGAAACAATCCACAAACTATTTGGAGATGTTGATGTAGCTTTCATAGGCATGGAATGCGATGGCGCACCCTTTAGCTGGGCATACGGATCCTTACTCACAAAACCAGTCCCCAGAAAGATAGCTGCAACTAGGAGATTAGATGGTTCAAATGCAGAAAGAGCGCTCGAAATCGTCAGCCAATTCAATCCTCAACAGGTTTATGTTTATGCAATGGGACGAGAACCGTGGCTAACGTATATAACCTCGATTCATTATACTGAAGAATCTCGTCCCATTCTCGAATCGAAGCAGTTAGTAGAAGCCTGTAAAAACCGCAATATCTTTAGTGAAATACTATTGGGTAGAAAAGAAATTATTTTGGATGAGAATTTAAGAGGAGTACCTATTATAGCGTTCCCTACAAGTTCTAACGAATTGTTAAACGAAAAGAAGGTTACTCAAACCATCGATGAGTTTTTAGCTAAACTTAGCCGTCTCGATATCAAGCTTTGGGTGGACGGGGAGCGCTTGCGCTGTAATGCTCCTAAAGGAGCGCTAACACCAACTTTAAAAACTCAGCTTTCTGAGCGCAAAGCAGAAATTCTAGAGTTTCTTAGCAATAAATCTAATGACAGCGAAATGTTGGCATTACTCAATGCTGATGCTGTTCTAGACTCTTCGATTCACCCTGAATTACCAGCTCAGACAACTGTTGAACCCAGTTGTATTTTATTAACCGGAGCGACGGGTTTTGTCGGGGCTTTTCTACTTTACGAACTCTTGCAACAAACTTCAGCCGATATTTATTGCCTAGTGCGTGCAGACAGTACTGAATCAGCTCAAAATAAGCTGCGAAGTTGCCTTGAATCTTATCTAATTTGGCAAGAAGGTTTCGGGAGTAGAATAATACCAGTTATCGGAGATTTATCCCAGCCTCTTTTGGGAATTTACGAGAAACAATTTCACCAGCTTGCTAATAAAATTGATGTCATCTATCATAATGGCGCTTGGGTTCATCACACTTCTCCTTATTCGACACTCAAAGCTACCAATGTCCTGGGAACTCAAGAAGCATTGAGATTGGCGTGTAAATTTAAAGCGAAGCCTGTCCATTTCATTTCTACTGCCAGCGTGTTCTCAGGAGACGGTTATTCTGGAGTAAGATTCATTCGAGAACAGGAGAATATTGACAACGGTCAAGTTCCATTCACTGGCTACACCCAAAGTAAATGGGTTGCAGAAAAGTTAGTGACTGCCGCACGAGACCGCGGACTTCCGGTTTGTATTTACAGACTCGGACGCATATCAGGACATAGCAAAACCGGTGTCTTTAATGTCAATGACTTTTTGTACAGACTAATCATTGGTTGTGTTCAACTTGGCAGCATTCCTGATGGCGAGCTGATGCAGGACATTATTCCTGTAGATTATGCCAGCCAAGCTATTGTTCATATATCGAAACAACAAGCATCTTGGAGCAAAGCCTTTCATTTAGTTCATCCTCAACCAGTTTCCACAAACCTGTTCTTCGAGAAACTGCGATCGCTTGGCTACCCCATTCAAAATGTTTCCTACGAGCAATGGTATAGTCAGCTGCTCAACATTGCAGAATCTTCTCCAGAACATGCCTTATATCCACTAGTGTCTCTACTTCCTGCTCCAAATTCTCAAACACAATCCTCTGACTCGGCAGTTGTAAAATTCGACTGCCAAAACACACTCAATGGACTGAAAGGTACATCCATTATCTGTCCACCAATCGACGATCAGTTGCTGAGTACCTACTTTTCATATCTCATTCATAGTGGAGCTTTAGCGCCACTGTCCATAAGTAATGAGTTGGAAAAAAGCCGTACAGCTCATACCTCTACAGTGTAGGACTGCTAGAGCGAGACAAGTAGTAATTAGCTAAGCCATAAATTCAAGCTAAACCAGTCAAATTCGTGCTTTGAGGAACAAAACGGAAATGACTTCATAAAATCGCTATACCGACTACGCTCCTTGGGCTTGGTTATAAAACTAATCAGAAGCCCATCAATCCTGTAATATTAAGTAAGGCTCAAAAATTATGATTAGTAATCAACAGACTCTACATCGTCCCAAAGAGGTAACGCCTGATTCACAACAAAAGTATGTAGAGGCCTTGATAGAGCGCTACAACAAGCGCACAAAAACGTCAAAACAAATGACGCAAGCCTACCGCCCAGTGCTAGCCGATCCAAGGGTATCAGAATGTTTCGAGCCTCCCACCAAGGAGATGTGTTATTTAAAGGAGATGTGTTATTTAATTGTGGGAAAGGAAGCTCGAGGCTCTCGGATTTGGGATATTGATGGGAATGAATATATCGATATTCTTATGGGATTTGGGGCAAATCTTTTGGGTCACAATCCACCATTTATCAAAGAAGCCCTGCACGAACAACTTGAAAAAGGAATACAGCTTGGTCCCCAGTCCGAATTTGCGGGTGAAGTTGCCGAATTAATTTGCCAACTAACGGGGATGGAACGAGTGGTTTTTAGTAATACAGGCACAGAAGCGGTGATGACAGCAATCCGCTTAGCTCGTGCGGCAACCAAGCGTCCCAAAATTGCCGTATTTTCCGGCTCCTATCACGGTCATTTTGATGGCACCCTAGTTAAAGTCCAGACACCGGAAAATCCTCATGGTGTACCCATGACAACCGGAACTCTTCCCAGCATGGTTGAGGATGTTTTGGTTTTAGATTATGGCAATCCTCAGTCACTGGAAACAATCAAAACGTATCGAGACGAATTAGCGGCTGTTTTGGTTGAACCTGTACAGGCCAGACGCCCAGACTTACAGCCCAAAGAGTTTCTGCAACAACTCAGACAACTGACGGCTGAATCGGGAATCGCCTTAATTTTTGATGAAATGATAACCGGTTTTCGCCTTCATTTAGGAGGTGCACAAGCTTGGTTTGGCGTTGAAGCCGACATCGCCACATACGGTAAGATTGTCGGCGGTGGAATGCCCATTGGTATCATCGCTGGAAAAGCCGCCTACTTGGACAAAATTGATGGCGGTATGTGGGACTATGGGGATGCTTCCTTTCCTCAAGTTGAAAAGACGTTTTTTGCCGGAACCCACTGCAAACACCCGCTTTCAATAGCGGCTGCAAGGGCAATGCTTCGCTATCTCAAGGAGCAGGGACCAACTCTTCAAGAGAAATTGAACCAACGCACTTCCCAGTATGTAGAACGATTGAATGTCTTCTTTGAAGCCAGCAAAATGCCTATCCGAATGGCGCATTTTGGCTCATACTTTGGTCCAATTTTTACAGCAGATGCGGTTCCTTCAGAGATTCTGATGATCAGTTTGAATCTATTACGCTACCACCTATTTGAAAAAGGAATTTGGATACGAGACGGAAGTGGCTTCTTATCCACCGCTCATACTGATGAAGATATTGACTGCATTATTCAAGCTATGACAGACAGCGTTACCGAACTACAAGAAGTAGGCTTTTTCCCTAATTATGCAACGTAAGGAAACAATACAAGTCAGCGAAGCATCGCGATTAGTCCATTATCCTGATACCAAATCGGTCAGCAGGGCTATCGACTAATTCACTGTACCCAAAAACTCTGCCCTCCCATGACCAAAAATATCCTTCCCGATAAACTTTTTGTACTCCCTCCTCCGGACTTACCAATCAACCAGCAACTGAGCGAAGCGAATAAAGTAAAGTTGCATCAAATACTCAAACAGTTGTTGCACGCTTTAGAACTGCCGTCCGCTCAGGAAGCGCTGAACATTCTCAAAGGAGAATTAGCCAATCTCGATATCAGTCATTTATCCCCTGTTTCAGCCTATTCTACTCAAACTTCCCTAAAACCTTGGGAAGTTGAAGATTTCAACGATTACTTTAAATTGATGCTCGTACAAACGCCAGAGCCAGAAGTCTGCCTTGTTTGGAGCCTTCTCACTTCCTATCAAGCTTTTCTCTCCCTTGATGAATCCGACAGTGAATTTGACTCGACTCAAGTTGAGTATTTGAAAGAAGGATTTAGACGCTACGTTTACCTGCTGGCAAGAGTTTTTAACCTATCTTTAGAGGAAATCCAATGAGTAAAGTAATGAGTAAAGTAATGAGTAAAGATGAAATACTGCAAATTTGGGAAGGATTTCACTGGGTATTTTTCGTTTATATCCAGGGTTTGATGATCTGCTTGCGTCGTTTTGAAAACGATATCGCAGGGGGCAATTTTTTACAAGCTCAAATTGAACTGGAAACCGCAACCGATTTAATCTATGCATCTGGAGCTGCGATGGAACTTGCGGGAAGCTTCAACCGGCAGGAGTACGAACATCTAATTCGCCCAGCCATGATGCCCCCTAATGTTCGCTCTGAAAACTTTAGCGGACTCATGTCTTGGGATCATGCCTCACTGATCAAGATGTGGAAAAGACTTAGCCCAGTTTTTGAGACACTGCCTGCTGCACTCCATCCTCAGCACGCTCGATTTGTTGCAGCCTATGTTAGCTTGTCCAACTCCCACACAGCAGTTTGTAAAAAGTTTGGAGGTGATCAGAAAGGCAGTTTGCGTTGTAACAAAAGTTCGGCGGTGAGTAGGTTAGAGAAATTCGGGGAGAATCGTTTAAAACTGATAGATCCAAAACATTGAGTTACTAATGATTTCCCTGGCCAGCCAAGTTAAGTTTCAGCAATAGCGATCACTAGTGTATTTAGCTAAATACCATATTCTACTAGTTTATAAATTCATTAACTTCAGTTCTACTAGCCAGTAATGAATTGATTGAAGTTAATATTTGCTGAAAATTAGCATAAGAAAATTATTGATCTCAAGAAAAATATCCTTAATTTCTTTAATTAAGGAGTTAGTTGATAATATACACTAATTCCTTCTTAATCCTTGTGGTGTCTTGTTGATTATTTAACTAAATTTAACAACCCCATTTCTAGCCTATAAAACCCTGTTTGCAACCTTATTTGTCGTCAGTAGATGATAGTGGAGAAATAATGACAACAGCACAAACTGCTAAGTCATGGGTCATCTGTCCTCAACCCAATTCTCAGGCAAAACTGCGACTCTTCTGCTTTCACTATGCCGGTGGAGGAGCGTGGAATTTTCGATTTTTTTCAGACAATTTACCATCATCGGTTGAGGTTTGTTCAATTGAACTACCAGGGCGCGGATTCCGATTGAAGGAGACTGCCTTCACGAGTCTCGATCCATTAGTTCAAGCGATCGCAGATACCCTTCTTCCCCTTCTAGACAAGCCATTTGCCTTCTTCGGGTACAGCATGGGTGCACTAGTTAGCTTTGAACTGACCCGCCTACTTCGCAGAAAGTATAACTTGAATCCAATTCATCTGTTTGTCTGTGCTCATCGCGCTCCTCAGCTTCCTGATCCAGATCCACCTCTCCACAATTTACCAGAATCAGAATTCTGGGATGAACTGTGCAAACTTGAGGGAACACCTCAGGAAGTATTAGAAAATTCTGAACTGAAGCAACTACTTCTTCCTACCCTAAGGGCAGACTTTACTGTTATCGAGACTTATGCTTATGCTGCCGAGCCACCGCTAGATTGTCCTATCACGGCTTTTGGGGGTTTGCAGGATCAAAAGGCTAGTTATGACCAGTTAAACGCTTGGCAAGAGCAAACAAATGCAGCATTTTCACTAAATATGCTTCCTGGTAATCACTTCTTTCTACACTCTGCCCAGTCACTTTTGCTCGAGTTCCTATCCCAAGACTTACACCGATTGGCAAACAAGGTAGCCAACCGGGATTTGCTATAATGCTTGTTCTAGGTCATGTCTGCATAATTGCTTAGGATAAAACTAGAGATACTGAACAGTTGAGGGGGTGACAAGCAGACTCACCCTCAGACTGGAAAAGCTTAAGCTGGCTTGTTATTCCCTCAAGTATTCTCACTAGTCCAATAAAATTATTAATAATAAATATCATTTTTATTCACCCGTTATTAGTCATATCGTGGTCTGGTAAAATTTTCTCTACATTCCGCAGCCTTGGGAAGGCATATCCACTGATACCAATTAACACAATGCCAATTGCGGTGATAACATAGAGTAAGGCAATACCGCTACCTGTTCCTGTGCCAAAGATTGGACCAAAGATGGATGCTAAAAGTCCTTCTGATTTCATTGCTGGTTCAAAAACTCTGTCAGCTAGCGGTCCAGCAATTAAGCTAGCTACCGATCCAATTATCATTCCCGTCGCCTCATCAGCAGCAAAAACCCGCCCCTGAATATGTGGTGGTACTTTGGTATACCAAATCGCATTGCTAGAACTGAATAACAAGGGCATATTCATAGAGGAGAACAACTGAGATCCAATCCAAATTAATGGTTTTTGACCTAAACCCAAGACAATTTTGCCTAAGCCAGTACCGATAAAACCAACTAATATCCCACGAACTCGACGCTTAAAACCGCCCCACATACTTAAGATTAATGCTCCGATAACACCACCGACTCCACCAGCAGTTAGCACAGCACCTAAGACTTGAGCATTGCCACCTGTACGGGCGAGAATCATGGGTTGATGCAACGTTTCTCCTAATTGATTAAAAAACCAAAATAAGGAGAAAGCGATGGTTATTGCTGATAAACTTGGCTTGGAAAAGATGTAGCGAAAACCTAAAGCCATCTTTTGCCAAATCGTTTCACTTTCCGAGTTGGTTGTATCAGTTTGGGAGGGTTGGGGAATTTGAACCAACAGTAATGTCCCCATAGCAACAACAAAGGTAGTTATATCAATAATAAATATTCCTAATAATCCAATTACTGGATAGAGAGTACCAGCCAAGGCTGGAGCAATAATCGCTGAAGCTTCAATCACAAACGAACTCATACTGCTGGCACGAATGTAATGCTGCTTAGGTACTATCAAAGCAATTGAAGTGGAATAGGCAAGATTCTGAATATTTCCAAAGCAACCATAGAAAGCAGCTAGAGCATAGAGATGCCAGAGGAGTAAGTGATTAGTTGAGTAGAGCAATCCAGTAGTAATGATACATAGAGCCACACAGGTATCACCCAAAATCATCAGGTGCTTGCGGTTAAAGTAGTCTACAATAATTCCAGAAAATAGCGACACAAAAATTTGTGGCAGTTGGAAAAAGAATGTCACTAAAGCTATGGCTGTCGCTGTTTCAGTGGATTGCCAAATCCAAAGGAACACGGCAAACTTGCTCATGTTACTGCCAATCGCCGAGACAAACTGACCACTCCAGATGATAAGGAAAGTACGCACAGTAAAAAAGTTGAGTTTTTATTAAAAAAACGAGTAATTAAGTACCTAAACAAAATTAATTACATTCAAAGTCTAACTGAAACCCATACTATATAAGCTTTTGTTGTAGTTTGGATTTGTAAGTAATTTTGTCTGACTACTTAATCCGACTTCATAGGAGTCAGTCGGCTGACGCGATACTGCTTTACTTCCTGTAAAGGCTGGTCTTTGCCAGAATTTATAGCGGTCATAATGCGATCGCACACTTCCACCCTAGCCTCATAGGCACCTTGCACGCTGCCATCTGGAGAGGTGAAATCAAGGCGAATTTCTGCCCAATCGGCATCCCACTCCTCGTTAGCTTTATCCCTTGCCAGCACTTGACCGGATTTGTTGTAATTAAGCCATTCCCAACCCCGTTGCATCCAAATCTCACGCTCAACGATTTGCTCAAACTTCGTTAGCCCTACCCAACCTCGGTAGAATCTATGCAGTTTCTTCACTGGAGTTTCTCGTCGCACCAAACAATCTAGCATCTCTGGTTCTAGATGCCCCCAAAACTGTCCAGTGGGTAGGTCAAAGAGAGTGGGAGCAAACTGATGACCGCCAAAGTGGGAACAGCGCCAGACTCGCAATTCTCCATTAGAGGAAGCAGCGTACTCTTGGCGTAACTTTTGATATATTGGGTAACCAAAACGAGCACAAGCGACATCAATATTGCCGTGCGTACAAATCATCATCTCGCGTATGTGGCTAGTTGACTGTTTGTACATTTCAAAATGATTCAGTTTATTCGGTTGCTGGAGGAGAGCTCTTGTCAGCTGAGCAAGTTGGTTATCTGGGACGAGAAACTCCTGCTTGTCAAGCTGAGCAAAGGAGAGGCCTGGGCGTTGGTAATGTAGTACACGAGTAAAACCTGATACGGAGTATTCTGAGTCAGGAGCGATCGCCATCGGCATTAGTTTACCTCCCCCTTGACGCAATTCCTGAAACACCAGGGATAGGGCTGGATGAGCCATCAAACTAGCTTTCGTCCAGGGTTGCGCTATCTCCACAATTATCCAAGTGCTGGCGAAGGTAGCTGTGCCAATGGGGTCTTCACTGTTGGCTTTGGAAACAACTGAGCAAAACTGACAATCCTTTAAGAGATTTTGAAAGGTCATGTTGTTTATTAAAAAAATCGGGTGGTTGCGAAATTATATTATTCATCTCAGTAACCAAGAGGAATTGTAGGCAGTAAGGTTCAACTTGGCGAAAGCAACTGTTGACGAAGTTCATTCAAATAAATTTCAGTGCCGATTGGCCCGGGTAAGCCCGCACAAAGATAATATGGAATGAAATAGACTCGTCCAGACTTGCTGGCGTTAAGAGACTGTGCGATCGCATTTTTTTGCCATGCCTGTTTTAAATTCAACAACTGATGGTCTTCAAAGTCATTTGTACTGTTGAAATGCTCAGATTGGCTAAAATTACTGCCAAACATAATAACTAAATCAGCATCATTCAATTGCGGCAAGGTTTCAATGGAAATAGAAGCCCGAGCATCTCGGTTAAATTCATCGAATCCAGGCAGTGAAATCAATTCAAATCCTAAATCTCTGACCAGAGAAGCACACAAGCCAAAAAACCGATTACCAAAGTAAATCTCCTGTAGGTTTCCCGAATAGAGCAATAGTACTTTAGGATTAGTTTTCACAACAGAGGCAAAAGTTTCACGGGCTGCTGCCACTTGCTGTGCCCTCTCAGTTAATAGTTGCTCGGCTTCTTCTGATTTGCCTAAAACCTGAGCAATTGTTTTCAAGTTTTCTTGTGCTTCAGTCCACTTCAGCAGTAAAGTTGGCGCAATTTGAGATAATGTATCGTACTGGCTAGCATTATATTCAGTACCCAAAATTAAATCCGGCTGAACTTTGAGGATAGTTTCGAGCGCAGGTGCATGAGTTAAACCAAGGTTTACCAATTGACCTGTGATGCGATTGCCGAAATAGGGGATTTGTTGACTGGGAAGATCATAATTTCCTGTCGGCGACATCATATAATCTGCATAGGCAACAGGTTGAACATCCAAAGCCAATAGGGATTCCATAACAGAAGAACCGAGTACCACAATTCTTTGAGGTTGTCCACACACCTGAACCTTTCCCCTGATATGCTCAATTGTCTGGCAGTCGTTGGTGGTAGATGATAAGGGAGAGGCAGAATCAACTATTGAATACTCAGCTTGACTTTGGCAGGCAATGATTGCCAATGCTGTTAGCAAGACTAATGCTAGAAGCTGAATCCATGAAAATATGCGCACGGGTTTTGAGTCCTCATTTTCCTTCATACATCAAGATTTTCCGCCTCAATTATCCTCTATGAAGGTGAAAGTCTACTTTTCCCGCTCCTGCTAAGGAATAATTGGGGAAGGGTAAGCTCAAAACGTGTATGACACGGAAGCTCGAACTGTAAATGGATCCCCTGGGTAAATATGTCGAGTTCTATCTCTACCGACAGACTCGATAAAATCAATATCAAAAATATTGTCAAAATTGAGACGGACTTGCCAATTATTTCGTCGGTAAAAAACAGCTGCATTGGTAAGGAAATAGCTATCGACCTCAAAACTATTCTCCAAATCTCCCTGCCGCTCTCCCACAAAATTAAACCCCAAACCAAACCCTAACCCCTGTAAACCTCCAGATTGAATTTCGTAGGTTGTCCACAAGCTAGCACTATGTTCAGGAACGCCGAGCAATCTATTGCCAACGATGTCTGTGTTGTCTTCAGTCACTTCAGCATCAATGTAGGCATAAGAGGCAATTAAATTCCAACCGGGCAAAATCTCTCCGGTGATGTCAAAATCAACCCCTCGACTTCGCTGTTCTCCAGTAGCCACTAATGCAAAGAGATCGTTGGGGTCGGCTGTTGCCACGTTTTGCTTAGTGATATTGAAATAGGCAAGGGTCGTCGAGAGACGATTCTCGATAATGTTAGCTCGAATGCCAACCTCAAACCCCTCGCCTTCTTCGGGTTCCAGGGGCTCACCGTCTGCATTCGTGTCCAAACTTGGTGTAAAGGAGCGAGAGTAATTGGCATACAAAGAAATCGGCTCAATCGGCTGATAAACAATTCCGATTCGAGGAGTTACCGCGTCATCGTATTGATCTGTTTCTGTGTCAGTCAAAAAATTAGTTGTGTCTTGATCGACAGCGTCGTAGCGCACTCCCGCCACCAGAATTAAGTTATCCAAGATATCAATTTGGTCTTGCAGGTAAATCCCAAAGCGGTCAGTTGTTGAGCTAGTTTTTCTAAAAGGATCAAGGTCTTCTCTAGCAGGTGTGGGAATGGCTGAATAGTTAGGATCAAAAATGTCGATAGGGGTGAGCGGATCAAAAGAAAATAGGGTGTCATTTTCATTCTCTACACGAGCTAAATCAACCCCAAGCAACAGGGTGTGTTCTATAGAGCCAGTGTTAAACTCTCCCTGAATATTTGTATAAAGTGCATAGGTATCATCCTCGTTAAGTTGATCTGCAAATCCCCGATTTAGAATTCCTGTTGTTTCATCTAATGCGAAGGGGAGTGCTATAACGCTGGAATCAAACTCCTGAGAGATATAGCGAAACTGATTGCGAAGTTGCCAATTTTCGTTAAAACGGTGTTCCAGGGTGTACCCCACGTTGAAGTAATTTTGTTCGATGGTATCTTCAGGATTATTTGTCACCCGCTCTGGTGGTATATCAGCAATGCCGTCTCCAAAGGCAACCGTGCCTGTGTTATACGGGTCATTGTCATTAAAGTGTTCCAGGTTAAAGGTCAGATCGGTTTGGTCATTGATTTGCCAAGTCAGGGTTGGTGCAATAGAGAAGCGATCAAAATCGTCGTCAAGGTTCCGAAAACTATCTTCTTGTCGATAAAGGACATTGAGACGATAGAGCAAACGGCCATCGTTTGTTAATGGTCCCGACAGGTCAATTCTAGGACTGATCAAATCTCGGTTTCCCACTTGAAATTCGAGGTTGTAGTACGGTTCTGATAGGGGTTGTTTTGTGACTAGATTAATCACTCCTCCTGGTTCAGATTGACCAAACAAGACCGAAGCTGGTCCCCTCAAAACTTCAACACGTTCCAGATTAGTTACTTCCGGTTCTATGCCCTCGGCGCCAAACAGACGGAAACCGTCTCGTAAAACTGGAGCATTTTCAAACCCTCGAATGGCAAAACTAATCCCCAATCCATCGCTATTACCCAGAAATGAAACGCCGGCAGCATTTTCAAGGACTTCCTCAACACTAATCGCCTGCTGATCTTCCAAAACCTGCCGAGGTATCACCTGAATGGCTTGGGGAATGTCGCGCAGCAGAGTATCAGTTCGCGTGCCGGTTGTGGTATTGGGGACTACGTAATTATCTTGCACCCTCGTCACGACAATTTCAATCTCCTCTTCTTGCTCAGAGGCAGTAGCCGCTGGAGTAGTTAGGCTAAAGACTAGCCCTGATGGACTGGGAAAGACCTCAACCGTTGGCACTTCTGTTGTACCCGTCACTGTGACTCGAATCGTGTTTGGAGATTCCTGGGTCACCGTAACTGCTGCAATCCCTTCGACAGGATTGTCTTGACGAAACCCTTGACCATCTGGCAAGCGCAGTTGAGCATTGAAAATATCAGTTACTACAGTGTTGTCCAAGCTTGTTGTAGATACTTGAGGAATGGTCTCCGAATCGGTTTCTAAAATCAGATCCACTCCGCTTGCTGTGGTTTCGACCCGCACACCTGTTAACTGTATGACCTGAGCAAAAGCCGGAGTCGCTACAAGTACAGAAAGCGTGGTGGTGTACAAAATACCAGAGAACAATTGTTGTAGCTTCAATCCAGTTTCCATCCCTTCACACCTAGAAATTGGGTTATTCTCACTAACCCCATGAAATTAATGATATTTATTATCATTAATTGTTAACTAGTAACGATAAAACAGTTTGTTTCTCATGTCAACTTTATTAGGTGCGTCCCAATTTTTCCAAAATATCGGGATGTACTCACCGAGCCCTGATTTGCAAGAATAATA
Source organism: Symploca sp. SIO2E9 (assembly GCA_010692645.1). Classification (GTDB taxonomy): domain Bacteria; phylum Cyanobacteriota; class Cyanobacteriia; order Cyanobacteriales; family Coleofasciculaceae; genus SIO3C6. Next base: position 31,994 of record JAAHGS010000020.1, on the reverse strand, counting down.
ATCAACTAGAGGATAAACCAACTAATTTTCTCAGGACTTACGCAAACACACTAACCCTCTTTTGTCATTCTGGGAAAACTTTTATAATTGGGGGTTGGGGAGAAAATCATACCTGTAATCAGCAACGCCAAAGAATCTATGAGTACATTTCCGGGTTCACCACGTACCCTCAAGGGGGGGATAGCCTCAATAGATCCCTTGAATCCCCTACCCAAGGTGATTGTTTTCCAATATAATCCAGAAACAATGACGCGCACGCTGACATCCCGGATAGCTAGTAACGAGAAGCATGAGTCAACAAAAATTAGCCTGCCACCAGAAGAAACAATCAGTCTGAAAATAGAACTCGATGCCACTGATAGATTGGAAAAGGCAGATGACACGGCAGTCAGTCTAGGAATACATCCCCAGTTAGCTGCATTGGAAACCCTAATTTATCCTATGAGTGTCGATGCGATCGCTAAAGATACCTTGTTGCTAGCAGGAACTATAGAACTATTACCCAAAATTTCTCCACTAACTGTGTTTATTTGGGGAGTGAAGCGGATTGTACCAGTACAGATTAAGAGTATGTCCATTGATGAACAAGCCTATGATGTCAATCTCAATCCGATCCGTTCGGAAGTTAGCCTAGAGATGCAAGTACTAAGCTATAGCGACTTAAAATTGTCAAGCGTGGGTGGTACTATGTTTATGGGTCATCAAATTGCGAAGGAACTGATGGCAGCAATGAACATAGTCAACGGCTTGAGTGGTTTAGGAGTAACTTTGTGAGGCGGCATTGAGGCGATAGTTCAAGACACGGGGACGCGGGGACTTTCAAAGGATGGGTATTTAACCCCAACCAATGCAAATGCACCGCAAGTGACGGTGGGGTATTTGACCCATATTAATTTCGATAAAAAAACGATGTTAGAAGAAACAAGCCGTTACTACTATCTAGAGACAGGAAAATTCACCAACCCAGAGGGTAGAATAATAGCTTACAAGCGCAGACGGTTTCTGCCTCAGAGTGAAAAGCTGCAGTTGCAGGTAGAATTGACAGTAAATGAAGGCGATCGCCTTGATCGGATTGCCAATACCTACATCGGCTCTCCAGAAATGTTTTGGCAAGTGTGCGATGCCAATAATACCATGAATCCCTTTGATCTGGTAGCTACCCCTGGTAAACAGATACGGGTACCGCAGCCTTATGTTGGGGGAGTTACTTAACAATTTAGCCCCAAATACAAAAATAAATGGTCTTCCTGGGTGTAAAATTAACTATACTAATAGGTCCGACAGTGCCTAAGCCAGCATCTCGCTTGCTCCTTGAATCTCTGGCTAGTGTTGAAGTAACTAATAGCGATACTGGGCGGTCTGGTTTTCAGATGAGTTTTACGGTTAGTCCCAGCGAGCAGTCAGATTTAGATTATCCCTTACTCAAGGAGCTAAAACAGTTTAACAGAGTTGTACTAGTGGTGATGTTCGATGGCAAACCTCACGTTCTCAGCGATGGTGTAATTACCAACCAGCAACTACAACCGAGTACTCAACCTGGTGTCCCGTCGGCGATAACGGTGACTGGGGAAGACATCAGCGTGATGATGGATATGGAAGAAAAAATAGAAAAGCATCCATCCCAGAATCAAACTGCGATCGCCACTAAAATTATTGGCAAGTACGCAAAATACGGTGTGATTCCCAAAGTAAAGCCCCCTTCAGGGGATAAACCCCCCTTGCCTACGGAATATATTCCGATGCAGTACGGTACGGATCTACAATACATTTTGGAGATGGCCCAGCGCAATGGCTATGTATTTTATATTTCTCCCGGACCTGTGCCGCTGACTAACACCGCCTATTGGGGACCACCTCCGAAGTTGGGTGCACCCCAGTCTGCTTTATCGGTGAATATGGGCTGGCATAGCAATGTAGACTCGATTAATTTTCAGTATGACGGACTGGCGGCTAGCGAGGCATCTGGAGAATTGCTGGATCGAAAAAAAAATAAGCCCAAGGTGGTAAAATCTGCCAAGAGCAAGATTCCGTCCCTAGCTAGCTCCTCAGGCTTGAAGCAGCCTGCAGTGCGCAAGCGCTTGCTCCCTCCTGAGGGGTTGGATCAGTCCCAGGCTAAGGCTAGGGTTCAGTCGATAACTGATGCTTCTCTTGGCAAGGTACTTACAGTTGAGGGTGTACTGGATGCGCAGAAGTATGGTAGCGTACTGAGGGCGAGGGGTTTAGTGGGTTTGCGAGGGGCTGGCAAAAGTCACGACGGACTTTATTATGTCAAAAGTGTCACTCATAATTTAGAACCGGGAACGTATAAACAAAAGTTTATTTTGACCCGTGAAGGTTTGGGGACAACTGTTCCGGTTGTAAAAACATGAATAATTTTTTTGGTAAATATCGCGGTACAGTAACAAATACCAAGGATTTAAACAAGCGTGGTCGCATTGAGGTGAGCGTACCGTCAGTCTTGGGAGATAAGTGCTTGTGGGCTGAACCCTGTGTCCCTTATGCTGGAAAAGATGTTGGGATGTTTGCTATCCCGCCCAAAGGTTCGGGTGTTTGGGTGGAATTTGAGGGTGGTAATATTGAGCGTCCAATTTGGACTGGCTGTTTCTGGTGGCCGAGTGAATTGCCTAAAAAGGCGGCTGAGGCAACTACGGCGGGGGAACCTGAGAAGTTGCAGATGTTTAAGTCTCAAGGAGTTACCCTATCCGTTAGCAGTCTCAGTAAAGGTAAGAAATATCTGTTACTTGAGGTGGCTAAACCAGTGGTGGATAAGCCGCTGAAGGTGTTGTTTGATGAAAATGGTATAGAAATCAATAATAATGATAAGACTATCGCTAAATTGACGGCAAAGGCGATCGAGTTGAAGACTGGAAAGGACTCTGTTGTGGCAATAACGGAGGAGAGTATTAAGCTGGCTCAAAAGCAGGTAGAGGTGGAGCTGAATAAGGATAAGATTAGATTGCACAAGAGTAAGTCAATTGCTGAGTTAACTGAAAGTGCGTTTAATTTAGAGAAGGATAAAGCGAAGGTACAGCTATCAGACTCAGGGGTGAAAATGAGTAAGACAACATCGGCGGTGGTGGAAATAACATCGTCGGCAATTAATTTGAAGAAGGGTTCGGCTAGTGTGGAGTTGTCCGGTAATAAGGTAAATATGAATAAGGGGAGTCATCAGACTATGTGAGCAGTTTGCGGGATACACTTGTTTCCGTCGAGCTAGTAGAAGCTATGCCAGACAAGGCTTTCCATCATTTTATGCCATCATGATTGCCAGGAAATTGTATCTTTTCGCTCAAAAACCTTGCGCTTTAACCGGGGAATTCCTAATGAACTCTTGACTTATTACTTATTACTTATTACTTATTACTTATTACTTCAAAACCAGAATCAATGGACAAATTTCAGCAACCCTTACTTAATTTTGTAGTGCTTCATGGCTGATTTTATTCTGGTTACAGGGGATAAGGCGATGTTTAATCCTACCTTTGGTCCGGCAACTGTGGTGCCGCTACCGGGTACGCTGGTGGGAACTGGTAAGGACTTGATTAATGGCAAGCCTGTTTGTGTGGATGGGGATGAGAAAAAAGTGATCGTACCTGGTTGTATGTATATGACTCCAGTATACAGTATACCAGGTGTAGGTACTCTCTCGATTCAATCGTTGGGAGCTAATCAAAAAGCTAAAAAAAATAAGTCTGGTGGCAAACCTGTGTTGCTCAAAGGGAGTACTTTCACTGCTAAGTTTCAAGTGATGGTGCCAGCGCAGCAACCGCCACCGGGTCCAGGACCACCAATTCCCGATGCGACTTCTCAATACTCGGGTACTGGTAGTTTTATTACTACCAATCTCAAAGTTAAAGGTGCTTAATAAGCAGCCCTTATCATTAACCTCTGTGTTCCCACCCCCTCGACATTTGCCACCTTTAAAAATGGCGATCGCCTTTGGACAAATGATTCCTCAATGCGGCGCAAGGGTTGATTGTTCTCCAGCTTCTCCTAAACAGTGAGGAACTCTACTTGCAATGCATCTGGGTTTTCTAGGCTGTAGTTCAGGCGCTCAAACCCAATGAGGCGGCTATCTTTATCTTTAATCAAAGTAACATCTTCTCTAACTTCTTCGGCGATAAATTCTTTGTTGGGGTCATCAAACCAAACTGTAAGCGTTTTACCTTGTTCGTCGTAGTAAATTTTTAAGGCGTCCATACAGGTTCTCCTCGCTTGATTTTGTCAGTTCGATATACCGTGATGATAAACCCTTCTCCATTTAAGTGTCTTGCTACAACACAGAGAAAATAAGGCGGTTCGTCTTTGTAATAAAGGTACACCATCGGATCGCTCCGACTTCGGCGCACTTCTATTGGTTCTTGCAAGACCAGTTTAACGAACTCTTCCCGTCCCTTGATAATTGGATGCTTCAAGGTAACAATCTTAGCCCAGTAAGAAGGAGTGGTGCGGATTCTTACCCCTGTTGGTGTTAGAATCTCGAAGTAAGGAGGTTCTATGGGATGTTGGGAGGCATCCATTAGCAATTCTTCTTTTAAAACAAAGTTTGGGACTCAAAGCTTGCAGGTTGGTAGGCAATGATTGCTCCAGTATTCTACAGTTGTATTGTGTTACGGAGAAAGAGCCACGTGCCGCGAAGCGATCACCCCTCGGGCTTTCAGTGGTAGTTTCGCGACTTATTCCATCTTCCTTCTCTTATCCGGCTCCCCGCTCTCGCCTCGCTTTTCTTTCCCTCTCTCTGGTGACCTTTTTCTCAACTCTTTCGCTTCTTGACTCTCCAAGATCGTTGCTTTTTCCTTTTCCTCCATTTTCTTCTCTTCCTCAACTCCTCCCCCTGCTCTGAATACACCTCCCATTCCTTCCGCTTATGGTTTGCAGGGACGAGCAGAGTCGTCGGTTTTCCGCCTGGTTGCTCTTTGAGAAGTCTGAACGTTGTAATTGCTGACGGGTATCTCCATCAAGTCCAGTTTAATACCTGAGCGATCGCCTGCTGGTGATTTTGTTTGGGATGTCACTGTTTTTGCTGGTAGCGATCGCACTGCAGTGCGTTGCAGTATCCAATTGTCAGCATCCTTCTGGGGGGATTCATTGCTTCTGCGAGTATCATATTGACAAGTCATATTTTTCCATAATCCTATTCTTTATCCCACCTACAAGAGTAGCGATCGCACTACAAGATCGGCGATCGCACTATTTTTCGCCGGTGTCTTTTCGTTCCATGTAATATCAAGTTAGGATAAACAGTTATAATTCCCTTCTGACTTGAAAATAGGAGTCAGGAGTCAGGAGTCAGGAGAGATTGATTTTCATGCATGGTGGTGAGTGAAAAAATTTTTTTCATCGAGACTGCCTTGTTGCCAGCGAAGTGTAAGTATTCTACCGAACTTGATATAAGCCGTATTTATCATGATGCCTTCTCCTGGTTTCTTGCTTGAATTTGTTGTTGGATATATGGCTTAACTTCTTTTAGGATAAAGAGTCCAAGACCGAATCCTAAAGCTAACTTTTTCGGTAATCCTGGGTGCGGTTTTAACATCATTAGGTTAGCTGATCCCAATGAACCATACATTGCTGTACTGATATAGTCCTTCTCATCAATATATTTCGGTATTTGACTGAAATCTGCAACGGCACCTGCTAAGGGCGCAATTTTCAGGAGATTAGGATGTAATGGCTTTATAGGGGTGTCTGCTAGATGAAAGCTTTCTCCAATCCCTTCAGTGATGTAACTTAAACCTGCTGTGGTATTCGTTAATATTTCTTTGTTGAGTTGTCCTGTCTTTTGATATTCTCTATGCGCCATAGTAAGTTTTGAAAATCCCATTAGAAAACCTGTATGTTTGGCAACTCCTGTTGCGAGTTGATTATGATCAGGCATATTAGCGAGGGTATTAAAAAACAATCCTGTTTTGTACATCCAGGATGGTTCTTTGGCAACCATAGGCGGTTGTGCTTTTTCTCCATTCCTCTGTATTGGTGGACTAACATGGACACTTTTTGGTGATTTCGGATAAGCCTTCGATTGAACGGACATGACATTATTGAAAAGAAATTGAGCTTTCTTGCCCATAACATTCGCCTCTTTCTCCAAACCTGCATCATCGTTAACTTTCACCCCTCCTTTCATTTGCATGGTGGGTCTCACCCGCCCCTGCATCTGCTGCACCACATGCCATGCCTCGTGGGCCAAATGCCGCTCCTGCCCCGGTGCAACTTCGATCGCTTGCCCTTGGGTATAAGCATGGGCATTTACTCGCGCTGGTTTGGGCGAGTTGTAGTTAACGCGCACCCCTGAGAGATCAAAACCAGACATACTTTCTATCCCTTCCTTGAGGCGATCTGGCAGCCCTGTATTGTTTTCAGTTTTCTTTTCTTCCTCCTGGCGCTGGAGTGGGGTTTTGCGATCGCTTTGGGCTACTGTCTGCAATGGGGAAGGAATAGCCGAGTAATTGCTTACTGGTATCTGCATCAAGTCCAGATTAATGCTTGAGCGATCGCCTGCTGGTGATTTTGTTTGGGATGTCACTGTTTTTGCTGGTAGCGATCGCACCGCAGTCCTTTGCAATATCCAGTTGTCGGCGTCTTTCTTGGGGGACTGACTGCTTCTGCGAACATCATATTGACGAGTCATTTTTTTTCTTTCCTTTCTATCTATAACGAACTCGATATTATTTAGTTAATTCTGCGTAAATGGATTGGGCCACCATCTTTCCTAGGTGATCCGGACTAGTTTTCCCCTTTAATTCCAGATCGACTTGCATACCTGGTATCCCAGCACCTTTTTCCAGATTATGCGGCAAGCCCTTTTCTGCTAACAGGCGGGTTAATTCAGTTTCGACAGCAGCTTGCAATACCCGACGCATACTGCGCGGCACGTCAACACCTTCCCCAATTACTATCTCACTTATTCTCAAATTTAGATTCATTTGGGTGCGCTCTTTAGAATCGGCGTTTTTCAAAGTGCAGAGATGTCAAAATTATATAGTAGGTTGGGTTATTCATAAATGATGACTTCAGACCCCTTACCATTAACTTTTGTGTTCGCACCCGCTCGACATTTGCCACCGTTAGAAAATTGCGATCGCCTTCGTATAGGGAATTGTCTTATCATGTCCCCAGCAAGAAGATAGCTAATCACTAGGCTTAACAATCCTTGCAGTTTTCCCTATTCTTGGCGAATGCTTCAAGAATAATTATCATTTTCACTAAGGTCCGGGATTGGGCGATGCTGAATAAGCTTGATGTCGCCTAGTTTAGGCAACGTTACCCGATTTTGTTGAAGGCAGTCGGCTTTAACTCTTGGAAATACAAAAGTACGATAACGGTGTTTAGCTTTGAATCTAGGTTTGCCGCTTCTTTTACCATTAGTATCACCCTTGACCAAAAATATGGGATTCAAGCCCCGTCCTTCGCGTGACGGCTTTTTGTGGGAGCAATATTGATAAACAATGGGATTGATAGTAGAATATTTTTAGCGGTAAAGCGCACATATTAAGACGAAGTAGGTCAAGATGACTTCAGAGCCCTTACCATTAACTTCTGTGTTCGCACCCGCTCGACATTTGCCACCATTAGAAAACGGCGATCGCTTAACCTCCCGCGAATTCGAGCGTCGTTACAACGCCATGCCAGAACTAAAAAAAGCCGAACTGGTAGAAGGAATAGTTTACTTGGCATCACCCCTACGTTTTCAACCTCATGCTCAACCCCACGGACGTTTAATCACCTGGCTGGGAGTTTATCAAGCTGCTACACCCCTGGTACAAATGGGAATTGAACCCACTGTCCGTTTGGATCGGGACAATGAACCGCAACCCGATGGCGTTTTGCTAATTAATCCAGAAAGTGGGGGCAACTCTACCCTAAGTGAAGATGGATACTTGCAAGGAGCGCCAGAATTATTGGTAGAAATAGCGGCTAGTAGTGCAGCGATCGATCTGGGAGATAAGAAGCGTGCTTATCGGCGCAATAGCGTACAGGAATACATTGTTTGGCAAGTATTTGAACAAAAAATTGATTGGTTTCGTTTAAACGATGGTGATTATATTTCCTTGTTACCCGATCCTGAGGGACTGATTTGTTCTCAAGTATTTCCCGGATTGTGGCTGGACGGGTCAGCGATGCTCCAAGGGGATCTGCAACGGGTTTTGGCAACCTTGCTCTCGGGAATCAATTCCCCAGAGCATCAAGCCTTTGTCCAACAGTTAATGGATTAATCACCCCGGTAACCACCTCGACTCTTTCTGGCGTGAAGGTTAATCAACAGTTGCTTTAGATGAATTACCGTTTTGAATTTTGAATTGATTTTTCTACCGAAAATCAGCCTCATTTACCAGCTTGTCCAGCTTCTTAAATTCCATCCGCGCTGCACTCAACACAAAATCCATCGTCACCGATTTACCTGCTTCGGCGGCCATAAACGCCGCATTCAAAGCAATACTATGTACATTACCTCCTGTAAAATTAAATCGGCTCAAGCGCTCCCAGTCCAGCTCCTCTCTAGGCGTTTCTTTCGGGAATACCTTCTGCCAAATTTTGGCACGCTCTGCCACCCCAGGAAAGGGAAAATTAATAATAAAACGCAAACGGCGCAGGAACGCCTTATCTATAGAACTTTTCTTATTGGTAGCCAGAATCGCCAAACCGCGATAAGCTTCCAGACGCTGCAATAAATAGTTAATCTCTATATTCGCATACCGATCATGGGCATCTTTTACTTCTGAGCGCTTGCCAAACAAAGCATCGGCTTCATCAAAAAACAGAATCGCCCCACCATCTTCGGCTGCATCAAACAGGCGACGCAAATTCTTCTCCGTCTCACCTATATACTTACTCACCACCGTTGCCAAGTCTATTCGATATAGATGTAAGCCCAGATCCTTAGCAATAACTTCTGCCGCCATAGTTTTCCCCGTACCGCTTTCGCCAGCAAATAAGGCACTTATCCCCTTACCTCTATTCATCCGCTGGTGAAAACCCCACTCTTGATAGACTTTACCTCGCTGTCGCACTTGCTTGGCAATTTGATGCAACAGAGCCATCTCGTCTGCTGGCAAGACAAGATCCTGCCAACCCGCTTTCACATCTATGCGCTGTGCCAGAGTCTCTAATTTGGGACGGGTTATTTCCAGACAACCATCCCACAGTTGCTTTAATAAGGAGTCATCCTCCTGGGGTGGTGGCGAAACCTGGTCGATATCCTGGTATTCAGTTACTCTCTCTGGGGTGAACGAAATTTTGCGTGGGATTTCAATTCTCCGCGTCTGGGCGTCTGGGCGTCTGGGCGTCTGCTTACTTATTTCCCCACGCCTTTTTTCGCTCACCTCTGTCTCTGTTTCGGTTACTCTCTGTGTTATCGTATTTGGTATGCCGATTAACTCGAAGCGTCCGCGCCCCTGGTCTGCACTCGTCAACTCTATCAAATTTAAATTAGGAACCGTTGGCGTAACCAGCTCCTGCTCAACCTTCACCTCTTCTCTACACTCTACAGGTTGGCGCTTGGGGGGCAACACTTTGCGGACAACTTTCTCAATTTCGGCAATATTTAAGTTAAACTGCCCTACCAGAGGCATGATCAGGCCGCGACTTGCAGTACCCAAAGCCCTCTCCCAGGCTTGTATTTGTTCTCCCGATGTCGGTTTGGTAATATCCCAGCTCCAGCTTTCCCCTTCTAAAGCTGAAGTTTTATCGTAGATGTCGATAAAAAAGCAGCCATTCCCCCGCGCCAAAAAACGATAGAATGCTGCCATTTGCCCCTGAGTGATATAATCTTCGCCAGAGAGTACGTCTAAATAAAGCGCCACCCGCTCCAGCAGGCTTTCCCGCTCCCACAAGCGTGCTATAGTTTCCAAGACCTGACTCTCCGTTGGTAGTAAGGCGATGGGCAAGCGATAGAGTTCCAGATTCAAACGCTGGCAAACCTGCCAGGCTACTAGTTGTTTGCTAGCAGTATCGGCTCCCAACAGTTCGATCGCTAGCGGCTGGCGTACATCTGTGTTATCCTGGAATTGGTTAATTATTCCTCTGACTGCTTCTTCCTGAGAAGGTGGCAGCGATTTTTCCTTTTGAGTATCGCTGTTTGCCGTTGCCCTCCATGGCAATACCAACTTTGCTAGGCGATCGTCTAAATAGTTTAACCCCTTGATATAATTGACAATTTTTTCATCGGCGCGCAGCGGACTAGTCATCAAGGGATCGGCCCCAGACTGAAAAATTTCGATCAGTTGCCAATAACGCAGGGGTCTTTCGGGAGAAACGATATCCCAAGCTGGAGCCTCGAAAATCACAAAGGCGAGATAAAAGGTCGGATAGTTACCTTTGTTCCCCTTAATTAAAGCACATAACTGGGGAATGTTTTGGTTCAATTCCATGCCGACGCACAGCAGCAAGAGGTTCGTTTCAAACTGGGATAACTTCAGTTGCTGTCTGAGTCTTATCAAGGCTGGCACGGGTTCGATTTTCTCTGCTGCTATCATCGTGCTTTCTGCTTCCACTAATTGAGCCGCAGTTGTCCCTTCTCTTTTAGTGTTCTGCTCCAAAAGGAGTACCAACCAACGCATTGCAGCTTGTAAGTAATAATTGTTGTTTTTTTGGAAGTCTTCTATATTAGTCATTATCTTATCTATTTTCTTGTTAGCGAATCCTTGCGGAGCCAGAAGCCTACACCGTAATCTTTGATTCGGTGTAGGAGATGTCACTCTCAGGAATTCCCTATCTTTACCTTCTGGTCTTCTTTAAAGTGAGGTGGCTGTTTTGTGAAGTCGATGGGGACGCTATCTACACCATCTACCCGCAAACGCACTACATAGGTTCCTGAAGGGATATCTTTAACATCGAACGTCAGGCTTGTGATTGGTTGGATTTCTTCTGTAAATTCGTTGGGAATAGGAATAATTTGACGTTTGTAGGGAATAGCCCGATCGCCCAGCAACAAAGCAACCTCTTGTCCTTCTTTCACCGGTGGGTTGCAGTTTAGGGTCAATTGACCATTCCCATTGGAGTAAGTAATGTTCGTTACCTCTGCTACTAAGGGAAAAGTCATCGAGTTCGTCATCCGCTCTCGATCGCCTTCGTTTACCTCTACTGTCACGGTGTAAAATCCAGCTAGCCATTTCTCACTATTGTTAAGTTTTACCTTTATCTGGGTGTCCGAGACTTCTTTTGGCGTCGTCGTCAGTACAATCGGAGTTTCTAGATGGGGATGTCGGAAGTGGACTGCCTCGCTGTTTTCTAGGTTATAACCCTCAAGAATCAAATCCTTCCCGACTGTAAAGTAAAATTCATTCTGTGGTAATTTGATGGCTGTGAGACTCGGTAAGGGCGGTATCGTACCTGTCTGAGAAGCAGGACCCCGGTCGTCGGAACCACGACCCAATACTGGCAGTGGGGTTTTGACTGGAATCTGGCTTTCTATCAATACCACAGATACCTTATAAGCAGCGGAAATGCGGTATTGGGTTTGAAATGTTCCCCATAGCTTCGATATCTCTTCTAAGGATAAGGTAGTAGGTGTTACGCTAATTCGTTCGATCTGATTTTTCAGGTTACTATCCTCAAGCAGCTTTCTTTTTTCGCTGTCTAATGATGATTCCTCTGAGATCGCCCTCTCAATATCTTGCGATCGAATCAAAGGATGGTCATGCAAGACACGCATTGCTACCCCCAGCAAACTGTGGCTTTGGGTATCTTCGTTATCTTGCCCGTAAGCTGTAATCAAATAATATAGATTTAATGCCAACGGTGGTTTACCTGTTTCTCCTGGTTTTACCTTTGTCGGCATATCTTGGTTGCGCCACGCAGTATTGGGGTTAGTTTGGTAAAGAAAGATGTTAATCTGATTATCATCGGATCCTTCTTCCCTGGCTTTGTCTGGAGGTTTTGTTGTGACTATTGCTAGACTGCCACTGCCTAATTCTTTGGTTACACCCTCCGTAATTAGGAAATCTAGCATTACAGTCACCCCAGCGATCGCCTGCGAGTTACTCATATTTTTTATTTATATTTTCTATCTATTGCGCTGCTTGAGATATTTATCTAGGGAAAGCTTTGGACTTGAAACGTTTGAGTGCCTCCTACGGGATTGCTCAACGGGTTTTACTGCTGGTTTAGTTCCTCGGACTTCTATCTTACCTATAGTTACCTGGATAGTGGGTGTCGAGGTCACGGAGGCTTTCCGTTCTTCTGCTAGCTTTGAACCTAATAATTGTAAGGGATTATTCCCCGTTCTATAATCCTCTCTACTCCTCCCTTCCTGTTGAGTTATAATCTCCTCTATTCCTTCTGTGGCTCTGTTGCTGTTCCTATCTTCCCATTGTTTTTTTGCCTCTCTTCTAGATGATGATTTTTCCCTCTCCTGTATCTCCTTTGCGGTTTTTTCCTTTTTAACTCCTTTTTCTGTTAGCTCATTAACTATTTCTGGTGCTAACTTACTCAACTGTTCTTCTCTTCTGGATGATAATTTTTCCCGCTCCTCTATCCCCTTTAATGCTCTTGGTTTTTCTTGTTCTCGGGGAGGCAGACTAGTTTCTGATTCTCGGCTGGGAAACTCTGGTGCTGTTAGTTGATTTTCCGATACCACTTTCCCTCTCGTCTCGAAGGCGATCGCCTTTCTCGAGAGTGCTATACTTGTGTTTGGTGTTGATAATTCCTCAGCACTTGCCTTGGAGTCTTGCTCCTTCACTTCCCTTGACTTTAAAGGACTTTCCGATTCTATTTCTCTGTCAACTTCCAGGGAATTGACTTTCCTTAAGTCCACTTTCTCCTCTGTAACGGGATCAAAAGAGGTTATTTCCCTTACTGACTCCCTTGATTTCTCTTGGTTTCTTGAGAATATCTTTGCTGTGACTGTTCTTTGTGGTATTTTTCCTGATAGTTTATCTGGATTTGCTGATTCTTTTGACTCTCGGGAGCCTGACTCATTTCCCCTACTTTCCCTCTCTCGGTAGCTAGATTTTTGTTCTATCTCTGTGGCTGTTTGAGCTGAGCTTGATAGTTGTTGTTTGGGAGAATATCTGTGCTCATCTGCCCCCAACTGCTTTAGTTGTCTATTTTTTGGAGCTGGAGTTTCTATTGGTGTAATTCTCTGTGCTGCCGAGGAGTAAACTTTCTCTGATGCTACTTCCCCAGAGCTCATTGCTGTTTCTTCGCTGTGCTGGGAGCGCTCACTATCTGTGGAGGATGGTTGTTTATTGCTTATCTTTGTTTCTGTTTCCCGGATGAGATGAGTTGGTGAGTTGAGGGAGCCAGTTTTTTGTTCTATCTCTGTGGCTGTTTGAGCTGAGCTTGATAGTTGTTGTGTTGGGGAATATCTGTGCTCATTGCTCGTTAACTGTTTTAGTTGTCTATTTTTTGGAGCTGGAGTTTCTATCGGTGTAATTTTGTCTGCTGCCGAGGAATAGACTTTTTCTGATGCTACTTCCCCAGAGCTCATTGCTGTTTCTTCGCTGTGCTGGGAGCGCTCACTATCTGTGGAGGATGGTTGTTTATTGCTTATCTTTGTTTCTGTTTCCCTAATGAGATGAGTTGGTGAGTTGAGGGAGCTGGCTTTTTGTTCCATCTCTCTGGCTATTTGAGCTGAGCTTGATAGTTGTTGTGTTGGGGAATATCTATGCTCATCTGCCTCCAACTGTTTTAATTGTCTATTTTTTGGAGCTGGAGTGTCTATTGGTGTAATTTTGTCTGCTGTCGAGGAGTAAACTTTCTCTGATGCTGCTTCCCCAGAGTTGATTACTGTTTCTTCCCTATACTGGGGGCGCTCACTATCTGTGGAGGATGGTTGTTTATTGATTATCTCTGTTTCTGTTTCCCTGATGAGATGAGTTGGTGAGTTGAGGGAGCTAGCTTTTTGTTCCATCTCCCTGGCTGCTTGAGCTGAGCTTGATAGTTGTTGTGTTCGGGAATATCTGTGCTCATTGCTTGTTAACTGTTTTAGTTGTCTATTTTTTGGAGCTGGAGTGTCTATTGGTGTAATTTTGTCTGCTGTCGAGGAGTAAACTTTCTCTGATGCTGCTTCCCCTGAATTTACTGCTTCCCGAGAGTTGATTACTGTTTCTTGTCTGTGCTGGGAGCGCTCACTTTTTGTGGAGGATGGTTGTTTATTGATTATCTCTGTTTCTGTTTCCCTGATGAGATGAGTTGGTGAGTTGAGGGAGCTGGTTTTTTGTTCTATCTCTGTGGCTGTTTGAGCTGAGCTTGATAGTTGTTGTATTGGGGAATATCTGTGCTCATTGCTTGTTAACTCTTTTACCTTTAAAGATTTTGCCTCATTCTTATTTTCTACCTCTTCTGAGGTTATCGCCCCTCGACTTTCTCTGGTAATTTCTTCTACTTCTCTTCTTTTTTCTACCTCCCGCCCTCCCTTTGTCACTATCTCCCCAAGTGACTCTTCTTTCTCTGTTACATCTGTCGAGTCACTTTCTACCCTTTGTATTCCTTCTAACTCTATCGCTGGGCTTCTCTCCCCAATCTTTTCTCTACCTGCCAACTCTTGATTTCCCTCCCTTAGTCCCAACTGAATTACAGTATTTGTTGGCTCGTTTGTTGGTTCTATCCCTTGGTTTTGTATATTTCTTCTCTCTTCTTCTTGAGTTTCCCTTCTTGGTTGAGAACTGTTTGACTCTTCTGAAGTTAATTCCTGTTTTTGAGGGGATTCTGACTCAATTTCAACTCTTGATGTTCTAGTTATAAACTCCTGTTCCCTCTGGCTCAATTCACTTTCTTTTAACGATAACGCTGCTGCTGTTTGTTGCCTTGGTGCTAAACTGCGATCGCTCTCAAATAGGCTAGGTATTTCTATATTGGTATTTTCACTCGCCATCGCCTCTTCCGGAGCAAACCGCGAAGCTATTCGTGGCTGCACTACAGGCATTAAACCCAAGGTGCGTCTTGCCAGTCTGGTAAATAAATCTGCCATTAGCCTACTAGACTTAAATAATATTGTCGTCGAAGCGTACTCATAGATAGGATATCCGCCTCTCGCCATCCATAAAACCGGGCTAGCACGTGCACTTCCTGGAGGATCCTCTGGGCTTTGGCACTAATTTCTTTCCAAATAAACCAAACTATATCTAACATTACCTGCCAGTTGTGACCGCAAGCTGGACAATCTAGGTCTAATAATATTTCTATTTGGGGGTCTTGTGCTGCTATTGCTTCTACTATTTTCTCTATCACTTCCTCTGGGAGGTGATTATAGCTACGTTCTTCTCCCGATAGGCTTGCCTTTAGCAAACATCTTTGCCTCAATTGTCTTGCTGCTTGCTCATAATCTTGACTTCCCACTATTGCAGCTAAATCCCAGCTATTCGGTAATCTATATTGCAACTGCCACTCCCCAATTTTGATGATATATTCCTCTGCTTCTGCCTGCTGCAGTTCTACCAAGCGCATCTGGGATGTTTTCATGGTAAACTCTAAGCGTTCGCTACATTGGGGGCACTCTGCCCAACCGTTCATTTGTTCGCCGAAGGTGATTTCTCGCAGGGTTAATAAATGAGCGTCCCGCTGTCCGATACTCATAGCAGCCAGTGTTGCCATCGGCTTTTCTGGACAAGCAAAACTCAAAAGAGTCAACGCCCTGTCTAGGGGATGTTGACTCTGTCCTATTTCCCAACAACGTATTAGCTCATTTGCTGTTAGTGGTTGCAATTCAAAATTCAAAATTCAAAATTCAAAATTCAAAAGGCTCTTCAGGCAGGAGACAGGAAGTAGAAAACTTATCTCCATCCCCCCATCTCCCCATCCCCCCATCCCCCCATCCCCCCATCTCCCCATCTCCGCGTCTCCGCGTCTCCGCGTCTCCGCGTCTCCGGAGCGAAGCGACTCTCCCCATCCCCCCTATGCTGGTTCAGTAAAGCTTTCTTCGGCTGGTTCGGTCACGTCATAGTCACGTTCCCATCCTTCATTTTGCAGTTGAATGCTCTGGATTGCTACTTCATTACCGCTTGCATCCAATTCTGGCAAGGCTTGGAATTCCGATACCCAGCAGCGATATACTTTGTAAGCGATCGCCACTTGTCCGGCTTCGTTCATCACCTCGATTATGATATCCTTGCGGAAGTCTTTGAGGGATACTTCTGCTCCTAAACCGGAACCGTAGTTCCAGACTTTATTAGCCCATTGTTCAAAAGCTGGGTCGTGGGTTACCCCCCGTTCTAATGTTATTGCTTCGTACTTAGTTTGTCCTGGGGATAACCGCGAACTGCTGGGATCTCCCCCCGTGCGATGTTCTATTACCTCAGTTGTCCGACTCAAAGCGCCAACTTTACTAACTCCCGCCACGTAGTTTCCATCCCATTTGACCCGGAATTTGAAGTTTTTATAGGGGTCAAATCGTTCCGTATTTACTGAAAATTGAGCCATGTTTTCCTCCTTAAGACTGTCCTGCTATTTGTTGGAACTTGAGTATCACGAATTCTGCTGGCTTGAGGGGGGCAAATCCAATTATTATGTTGACAATCCCCCGGTCTATATCGTACTGAGTCGTTGTTTCCTTGTCACACTTGACAAAGTAAGCGTCCTTGGGCGAACTGCCTTGGAATGCTCCTTGCTTGAAGAGATTTTGCATAAATGCGCCGATATTCAATCGCAACTGCGCCCACAGGGGTTCGTCGTTGGGTTCAAATACAGCCCATTGGGTATTGCGATATAAGGTTTCTTGCAGGTATAGTGCTAGTCGGCGCACGGGGATATATTTCCATTCCGAAGCTAGCCTATCGTCCCCTTCCCTGGTACGGGAACCCCAAACGATTCGACCAGCTGGTGGCATTACTCGCAAGCAGTTAATTCCCAGAGGGTTTAACTCCCCGTTTTCTGCATCTGTCAGGGGAACACTGAGGGCTGTTACTCCTCTTAATACGGCTTCAAAACCTGCTGGCGCTTTCCAAACTCCCCGCGTTGCATCCGTGCGGGCAAACACTCCTGCTATGGCCCCGCAAGCGGCAAATGTTTCGATTTGATTGTCTTTGAGAGGGTTGGGCATCCTCAGGCGCGGGAAGAAGACCGCCCCATTTGTACTAGTGGATCCTACTTGATTTGAGTCTTTAATCCCTTCTTTCGCTTTCTCCTTATTCGTCCATTCACTAGGAGAGTCGATAATCATCATGGCGCGGCGCTTCTGGCAATATCCCAAGGCCGCTTCAATTAATGAACCCTTTATATCTTCTTCTGGTGTGTAGGGAGGGATGCATAGCAGACTAAACAAGTCAGCATTTTCTAGGGCATAAAGTCCCTCTTTAGTTGCTTCCTTTTCCAGGATGAAGTCGTTTTCTGTTATCGCTTCTCCATCATCGCCATTAGCTAATGACTCCCAATCCTCACTCGCACCAGGTCGATCGCTTGGCAGAGCAGTCGCCCGCACCAATTCAGATGAATTTTCCAGTACCTTATCTACTTGGCGCGGGTGTCCTGCTTGCGCCGAGACATTGAGAAATGTTTCAACTACTACTTCCGTTTCTTTGTCTCGTATCAATAGGTTAAACAGTTTTTGTTCTTCTGCGAGGCTTTCTTTATTGCTTAGAAAATCAAGGTCAATCTTAGCCTGGAAATTATTTCCCCAAGCACCTTCGTTTGCTGCTTCCAAAGCTAGGTCATTGCCGTTAGCTAAGGTCAAGCTTGCTTTTTTTCCGTTATTGTGGAGTCGGACAATCACCGCCTGAATCCCGCCGTTATTGTAGAAATCCCGCACCGCGAAACTCATGGTACTTTCTTTCCACAACCCACCAAATATACGCTCGTATTCTCCGTAGTTATTAATCAGTCTTGGCTCATCCGTCGGTCCCTTTTGTGCCCGACCAATAAATGCCGTGATTGACGTTGCTACACCTACAATAGTGCGTACGCCTGAAGGCAGTTCTTCTACATAAACCCCTGGATATGTTGGTGTTACTGGCATTTTTACTACTCCTTTTTTTGTACTTCTTACTGATTAATTTTCTTACCTGTTTCCTGTTTACTGTTCCCTGTTCCCTAAAACCCAGACAACTGTACCTCATCAATTTGAGAAACGCTATAATTGCTAAATACGCTCAGTTTTGAACAACAACTGACTCCTTTCCCTCTGACTGAGTGCCATTTTCAGATTCTGTAAACTGGTTTAACTCTTCTTCGATAACCTGAATGGCACCGCTAATGCGCAGTAAGGTTTCTCGCAGATTCACTTGTTTGGTTTCGTACTCAGCAAGAAGTTTTTGGCCTGCCTCAAATTCGGCTTTGAGGGATTGGAGACGCTGTTCTAATTTTTCTTTCATGGTTCACAACTACTAACTTTTCTGTATACCAGTCCTGGGATAAAAGCACCGCACCTGTTCGCTGACTATCCTTAATGTAGGATAATTAAGGCTCCGCCGTGCCCCTACTCTGGGAATTATGCTATTATTTATTTCCGGAGGCTTGCAACTGTTCGATTTGAGTTTGCTGCTGTTGAACTTGGTTTACTAGTTCCGAAATTTGATTTTGTTGCTCCTTCACGGCTTCTATCAGAGGGGCAATAAGCTTGGAATAGCTGAGAGACTTAATCCCCTGGGAGTCGGTACTTACTAGCTCTGGGAATATCTTTTCTACCTCTTGGGCTACTAGTCCTATTTGTGTTTCTTGGGCAGCTTTTTTATCATTTTTCCATTTGTAGCTCACGCCGCGCAAACCCAGGATCTTGCTGAGTCCGTCTTTTAGGGTCTGAATATTTTCTTTTAGAGTTAAATCGCTATTAGTAAGCACTTTGTCTGTAGTTCTTATCTTCCCATTCACGTCCAGTTTTACTCCATCTGTACTGTCTGGCATCTTCCCAATGCCAACAGCGTCATCATCACTGTCGCTCTTGGTAACTACCAACGCTGGAGATGTAGCGCCTGAGTGCTGAACTGTCAAAGCACCCTCTAAGTATGTCTCACCCCCTGTTACTTTTAACTTGTGCTCTGCTGGGTCGTCGGAGCCTATCGCCAGAGTTCCGGAGGCTATCGCTACATTTCCCTGCTCGACAAACAGTCCCCACTTCTTAACATTTTCATTACTACCTTGGAAGTTTGGAGCAATTTTCAGCGCTGTCAGGACTTGATCGTTTCCTGTACTAGTCAAAGTTGGTTGGATTTGTGCACCATGGTTTGTCCCTTCTAATGTTGGTGCTACTGTCACAATTCCTTCTAAAAGGGTTGACCCCCCTGTTACTTTTAACTTGTGCTCTGCTGGGTCGTCGGAGCCTATCGCCAGAGTTCCGGAGTTGATCGCTACATTTCCCTGCTCGACAAACAGTCCCCACTTCTTAACATTTTCATTACTACCTTGGAAGTTTGGAGCAATTTTCAGCGCTGTCAGGACTTGATCGTTTCCTGTACTAGTCAAAGTTGGTTGGATTTGTGCACCATGGTTTGTCCCTTCTAATGTTGGTGCTACTGTCACAATTCCTTCTAAAAGGGTTGACCCCCCTGTTA
>JAAHGS010000020.1:11901-12473 GCA_010692645.1 Symploca sp. SIO2E9 | reverse complement strand
AGCGCTGTCAGGACTTGATCGTTTCCTGTACTAGTCAAAGTTGGTTGGATTTGTGCACCATGGTTTGTCCCTTCTAATGTTGGTGCTACTGTCACAATTCCTTCTAAAAGGGTTGACCCCCCTGTTAGTTTTAACTTGTGCTCTGCTGGATCCTCGGTGCCTATCGCCAAACTTCCATTAGCGATCGCTACATTTCCCTGCTCGACAAACAGTCCCCACTGCTTAACATCACTATGATTAGCATCAACGTTGAAGCTTGGCGTAATTTTCAGCGCTGTCAGGACTTGATCGTTTCCTGTACTGGTCAAAGTTGGTGTGATTTGTGCACCATGGTTTGTCCCTTCTAATGTTGGTGCTACTGTCACAATTCCTTCTAAAAGGGTTGACCCCCCTGTTAGTTTTAACTTGTGCTCTGCTGGATCCTCGGTGCCTATCGCCAAACTTCCATTAGCGATCGCTACATTTCCCTGCTCGACAAACAGTCCCCACTGCTTAACATCACTATGATTAGCATCAACGTTGAAGCTTGGCGTAATTTTCAGCGCTGTCAGGACTTGATCGTTTCCTGTACT
>JAAHGS010000020.1:0-11801 GCA_010692645.1 Symploca sp. SIO2E9 | reverse complement strand
CATTAGCGATCGCTACATTTCCCTGCTCGACAAACAGTCCCCACTGCTTAACATCACTATGATTAGCATCAACGTTGAAGCTTGGCGTAATTTTCAGCGCTGTCAGGACTTGATCGTTTCCTGTACTTTTCAAAGTTGGCGTGATTTCCGTATCTTGCAGGTGGCTTGTCCCAGTAACTGTCAAATCCCCTTTTACCGACAAACCCGACTCTATACTAACCCCTTCTTTTTTTGTCAGCTTCTCCTCGTAGAGTGACATCACCTGTTTTTGGTTGACACTGAAGATTATGCTCTGATCTGTCGCTGGTAAATTACCTGGGAAACTATCTCCATCCAATTTATCCTTCCAATAGCCTGCATTCAAAGTTAGTTGCTTACCACCTTGAATGTCCAGTTGGTCTTCTTTGTGTTTTTCTAGTACTTCTTCATCTGCACGACGGGCATCATTGTAGCTATGTACCCCAATCGATAATTTCCTTCCGTTTTCTTCCGTTGTTTCCCGCGCCATCTCCGTCAGAGCTGGAAAAACTTCCCTACAGTCCTGTTTGGCTGTCCATCTCCCATTATTACTAACAATAGCCAAAGGACAGTAGTGATATACAATTCCGTCTGTTTTTTTTTCGTCTTCTGGCCACTCAACATTTCTTGGAGAGCGGGTTGGTATTAACCAATAATCTCCCGTTCTGTATTTTCCTTCACCAGAAAAACAGACTTTTAGCCCATTCTCCAGGTCTATAAAATCTTCAGTAGGAATATCTTTTGCCTCTGCTCCCCAAATTCGTACAGTTATTATGTTGCCATTATTGAAAAAATTATTTATTTCTTGTATTAAATTCTCATTCCCAGACCAAGAATCAGGATTTATACTCAGCACATTATCTTGTACAGCATCAACCATCAGAAATAACCCTGGCTTACCAGTTTTTACAAAATCTTCGGCTGTAATTTCTATCCAATTCCCCTCTTCCGGCTGAAATTGATTATTTGTTTTTATATTTACCTTCTGAGCTGCAAGTGGTTTGTTCAATTTTGCAACCATTGAAGCATTGTTCCTTGCCCACTTAAAGGTGGTTTTCTCTGAATTATTCTCATCTTTATGTATTTCTACCCTGTAAAGATCGTTGGATAAATTTCCTTGACTAATGTCAACCTTGAGTTTTCGTTTTTCCTTGTCCTTGTCGTTATCTTCCAGAAATTTTTTCCACACTTGCCGCCATTCTTTCTTGCCCCCCAATCCCTTGGCTTTCAACCGCCAATAAGTCTGCGTGCGCGTTGTTGTATCCGGTCCCCCTAACGCTTTCTCTAGCAGTTGTTCATCTTCTATTGCTGTAATGTGATGCTGCCATACCTCTAAATAGACTAGGTAATCCTTTCCTTCTTCTATACCCGGAACTTCTGTTATATCAAGCTGATAGTCCTCTAGATTTTCACAGAGGACACCCTCTACATAACACAGTCCTTTCTTCAGCGTAATTTGTTCACCATTAAACCCAACAGCAAAACTATCGAGATCCGGCACTCCATTGAGTCCAATAATCTCCTTATTCGCGGTCTGTTCTCTATAAGCAGTTATATCAAGTTGTTCGTTCCAGTCTGCATCTAACAATACCCGCCCTTGCTGTAGACGAACGCTGCTGTAGCGCTTGCTTGCATCGAATGTCCAACGAGTAAAATCACCTTTCACCTGTTTTCCCTCACTTGTTATTTATTGCTAATTCGACTCTGCTACAAAAAACTTAAAAATACAAAAACTTTTTCTCATTACAATTGCTTTTTTAAAGCTTACCAAGTCTTGCGTAGCAACGCTTATAGGAATTATTCTATGCCAATTTGCCCTAACTACTCTAGGAGAGTCGTCAATTTTTATAAACTATATTTGTTTCCATACCAAAGCGCAAGTATTCTTCCAAACTTGCTTTTAAGTTTGCCTCTTGTTGCGGTCGCTGCAAATTGTTGAAAGCGCCCATTTCAGCATTACTTTCCGCCCCCTCTTGGATCTCTTGAGGGCAACTGAGGCTTAACTGAGCATAAGCCGGTTGACCGTAATGCTGCGATGTAAAACTTGGCTGTAGTTCCGAATTATCTAACCTCTCTGGCTGACACTGATATCTTTCTGGTGTGGGGTAATAATTACCTCCTGATGTGGGGTAATTATTATCTTCTAGCACTATAGGCGGCGATATTGAATCTACAGGTGGCGGTATAGGCACCACTCCTCCTTCAGAAGAAGTTTTATAACCCACTGGTACATAACTATACCGCAGACCACCACGTTCTTTTGTTTGCACCTTCACTGGTTCGGTAAAAATAGTTTCCGAACCCAATTGCATTTCTTCAACATATACCCTCCCAAAAATTGTCGATCGCTCGATTTTTGTCACTGGTCCATATTCCTGTACCCTGGACACAATTGCCGCTTCTCCAGCGCCGTCTATGATGCTATCGCTCACTACCAACGCCGCGCTTTCCATGGGCAGATTCACTTGCCCAACAATACTATGAGAGATTACCACTTCCGCACCAGCGGAGATTTCGCTGATGCCGACAATAGTCTCTTGGTTTTGCTCAGGCGTACGCTTGGGTAAAATCGTACAGTGGTCTATCTCAACTCGCACCTTCCCAGCCACGATGATTTTACCGCCACAAAGCAAACCATTTAAGCGTAAGGTTGATTCCTCAGCACCGCTGACGATTAGAACCCCTCCCAGGGGGCTGATTGTCGGTCGATAACCATTACCTGCTTCAATTGTCAACCGTTCGCGCGGACCGAGTTCGATCAGCAACCTATCCGGAACTAAAGGCCCTGCATGGGTGCGAGCCGTAAAGTGCGCTTGATTGTCCATTATCCTAATCGTGCCGTGAGACTCATTGCTTTCCTTCCAGGCAGCGATTGCTTCAGATAGGGAATTGTACCAGGAGTCAGCGGAATTTGGCGTGGATTTCCCGTCTCCGCGTCTCCGCGTCCCCGCGTCTCCGCGTCTGTTTCTGCACGAGTTATCCTCCAGATACTCTTTTGTCGCTACCAAGCGAATAGTTTCTGCGTCCTGATCTAGAGTTTTCCCTCGATTATAAGGGCCGCCACCCATATCACCACTAAAGCCATAGCTGAAATTAACTTGTAAATTATCCCAACCCGGATCCTCGCCCCTAGCGAACATCAGCCGACCCAGTTCCACATCTACAGCTATTTTACCTGCGGCGGGTTCCTCCCAATTAGTTAAGTCTTCGGCAACAATCTTTTCTGGTTCTATTGATCGATATTGCTCCTCTTGACTTTCTCCCTCTCTTATGTATATCACTAGACTGCGATCTGGTCCGTAATAGTAATCGCTATTTAATTGTGGTTCTGGTTTATCTTCTTGTAGCGCTGGCACTTCCTTGATATCAACAGACCTGCGATAGTATTTTTGACTCTCTAACAGACTGTAAGTAGTATTTTCCGTCGCCTGCTCCACCAAGTCATTGGGATAGGTATAATCGTCGCGATCGCCTAATTGGAAGACTTTAATGAATTTTTCACCTGTTTCCTTAGTAGAATTTTGGAAACGTCTTAAATCTTCCCTAAAAGCACTACGACTGATCGCGATCGGTAGTTCAAGACTGTCCTGTTTATGTGCCCATAGGTTTTGATTGTCTCTAGTTTTGGGCTGATTGAACAAAGGCATATCGTAACCCAGGGGGTGAAAAGTATAGCAACCCGTTTTGTTTATTAGTGACCACTCAGATCTAGCTTTTTCCTTGGTCTTGTACTTGTCATAACCATTCCTATTGCTTATTGCTCTGGGACTAACCTGTACAGTATGCTTACACTGACTGGGGGGCGTATTAAAGCCAAAAACCGCCTGTTCAAATTCAGATTTGCTTGCATTATCATTATCCCAGCGGCGGATTTTTACCGCCTTGATGGGTAATCCTTGCCACATGCATGGGGGTAATTCTTGCCAAATGCATGGGGTAGAGCGTTTTACTGGATAGCTTTGCAGTCTCCAAATAAATAAACTGAGACTCTTAAGATTGTACCTGACGCTATTGACACCAACAGCACGGATATCTAAGGTATGAGCATTAATGTCAAAGAAATCCTGCATAGCCACCATTGCCGTACTTTGAGTCAGAGCAAAGGTGGTAGGCAACTCGGTACGGACTCTTTGGATATACTGAGTGGTGAGGACGTGCTTGAACATTTCCACTACCCGCACTGTCCAACCCGTGGTATTCTCAATGACTAGTTCTAGGGTTCTGGGAGTACCCTTATGCCTGCGGTAGCGAATAGCATTACCAATGCGACTGCGCTGAACTGGTAAAATCTTTCCCTGGTCATTCAAGTCTTGAATGCCTACCAATTCGGCAATATAGGGCAATACCCATTCATCGCAGGTTTCAATGAACCAGTTTTCGTAGAGATTATTGATATCTACTTCGAGAATACCCAGTTCTTGCTCAATGATCGCCAGCAAGTCCCGCAATGGTTCGCCCAAAAAGACGTCTTTGTTACGGTAGATAGCTGGTAATAGCTGGTAAAGTCTCTCCCTGGTCATGTTTTGAAGTAATAAGTAATAAGTAATAAGTAATAAGTAATAAGTCAAGAGTTCATGTTTGGATTCCCCGGTAAAGTGCAAGGTTTTTGATCCTATCGATACAATTTCCTTGCCCCCCTTGAACATAAAGAGACAAACCTATTACCTATTCCCTGCTGTAGTTTAACTGCTGCATCAGAGACAGACCGTAATTGTAGATGAACCGAGAAAAACCTGTATGTTGCGCCATTTTAATGTCGCTCATTTCTGCTACAAATTCATCCAGCCCTGTGGTCAGGTTTGAGTAATGTACAATCATTGCCCAAAATCACCTTAGGTGCCTGAGTAATTGTTCAATTTGAGTTCAACCTTGACGGCTTAGATTTTTATACTGATAATCTACTACATTTTAGACAAAGAGCAAAGTTTTTTTTATGCCCAAAAGAATCAAATTCAAGAGCTGCCTCAGTTTTATCAGTATTATTACTGATGAAGCCGATACACAATTCTAAATTCTAAATTCTCACAGCGATCGCTCTCCCTCATCTTCACCCCTTAAATTAAGTAATTCCAATCATACTGGCTTCAAGGAGAAAAAATAACTGATGATTTGGGCGCTGAATTTTTACGAGATTACGTGGTTTGAGCCCTTGACCTAAAAAACGGAAAATGATATAAAGGTGGTATGATTGTACCGTTGTAACTTTTTTTACCTTAAATCATCAATTCAATGGCTACAACCCTAATAACAGCGTGGAAAAAAGGGGGAAAGGTTGAGGTCAGAGGAATTACACAAAAGTGGTTCAATGACTAAAAAATTAGCACATCCAAATTGCGACATATTGACATGTTGTTTGTTGTGTGTATTGGGTAATGAGCGCCTGACGGCGAATTCAAAATTCATTCATTGAAGGAAAAGGGAAAGCAATGACTCGTCAATATGTTCGCCGAAGTAATGAGTCCCCCCAGAAATCGGATGATAACTGGATACTGCAACGGAGTGCGGTGCGATCGCTACCCGCAAAAACGTTAACACCTCAAACAAAATCCCCAGCCAACACTTACACAGGCATTAAACTGGACTTGACGGAGATACCCGTCAGCAATTACTCTGCTAGACCTTCCCAAATGCAGGAATTAGCGAAAGTGCCGAATAAAGGAGCAGAGGAAACTGAATCACAGAGGAGGCAAGGGAAACAACAACAAAAGGAAGTTGGACAGGAAAATGTGGCTCATGCGCCGACAATGCGATCGCATCCGCAGGTGCCACAGCTTATGGCTAAGGAAATGCCAGTAGCGCAAGGAGAAGAAGGAAGGGGCGTTAGCGAAACCCCAGTCCAGCGCCAGGAGGTGGAAAAGAAAGCAGAAAACAAGACAGGGTTGCCAGATCGCCTTAAGGAAGGAATTGAAGGTCTTTCTGGCTATGACCTCTCAGGGGTGCGCGTTAACTACAACTCGCCCAAACCTGCCCAACTTAATGCCCATGCTTATACGCAGGGGCAGGCGATCGAGGTTGCGCCGGGGCAGGAGCAGCATTTGCCTCACGAGGCTTGGCACGTTGTTCAGCAGATGCAGGGTGGGGTGAGAAAACAGTTTGAGGTGAATGGGGTTGGGGTTAATGGCGATCGGGGGTTGGAACGTGAGGCGGATGTGATGGGGAGGAGGGCCATGCAGATGAGATCGAAAGAGTCCGAGGACGACCAGCCAGGTGAGGGCGTGGCAGTAGGCGACGCCGTGAAAGGCATAACACATGGAGAGGGACTGTGGCAAAACAGAGCCGGAACGGAGAACCACACTCAGTGGGACGAGACGCAACGTGCCGTTCGTGGGATTTTAGAGCAACAGGCGGGAAGGCGACACGAGCGATTCCAGGGGGGACTAAAGGAGAGAAGCATCAGGCATGAGACCGAAGCAAACAAGCGGACGAGTCGGGTAAACGGAGGGTCTAAAGAGCTCCGGAGCGAGAAAGACGGAGACCATTTGCTCCAAAGAGAAAAGATTCTCGATAACGTGGAGATACCGGAAACAGAAAACAAAAAAAAGCTACATAATTTTGTCTATCGGACAAAAATCACTGATGACGGGAAGACGCTCTGGGACCTATACGACATGATTTGGAAGGAGGTTGATTTTAAAGAGGAATTGACCAAAGAATTCGTGAGAATGACACAATACATGGGGGTAGTCTATAGGGTCTTAGACAACAAGACAGAGGATGCAGATATCCCAGCAGTGAAAGAAAACATGGAACAATTTATTAGCTTGATGAAGACATATCTCGGAAGAAAGTCGAAGAAGGAAACTGAGGAGAGGGAAAATGCCGAGAAAATTATAGCACTAGAGAACAACCAGAAGATACGCCAAAACAGATGGACAAAGGTGAAGAACGAAGTATTACAAGGAGCGCAAGAACACGGCGGAGTCTATTGCAAGGTATTTTCGGAATCTGGGGAAAATGTTGCGGAAGGCAAGGCGGGTGAAGGGTTCAAATTGTTTCAGGAAGATGAACGTGGACAGATAATAGCCAAAGATCAAAGCGATGCAATAGCGACGACACTAGCCAAAGAGCTAAATAAGGTGGGAGTATACAGGTCAGATAAGCGGTCTAGGATACAATGTGCCGAGATACCCGCAGCGTATGAAGCCTTAAAGAAAGGATACACACTGGGGAATCTATACTTTGCAACAGCGGAAAAGAATGGAGAAGAAGTCCGGCATTTGGCCAGATGCGAAAACTGCCTACAATGGACAAAACCAATGAATCCGGCCGAGGATCTGACAAAACCAAAACTGAACAAATAAAGCAGATAAGTGGGATAGAGAACAAGATTAGGAAAAAATATGACTCGTCAATATGTTCCCACCAAGCAAAGAGTCCCCCCAGAAGGACTCCGACCATTGGATACGGCAACGGAGTGCAGTGCGATCGCTATCAGCAAAAACAGTGACAGCTCAAAAACCAAACCCCAGCTAGCGATTGCCTTCTCTACGAGAGGCTACGCCCTAAGCGAAGCTATGCCGAAGGCTTTACGGCATCACTGTAGGTGATCGCATATTGTATCTGACCAGACCCTACAGGCGCACATCCACCCCATCTTTTAAAATAAGACCACATTCATCAAGAAAAACCCAAAATTCTTTCTGGGAAACTATAGCGCAACAGTTTCATCCCTTACCCCATTTGAATTCCCCACCTATATCTGCCCTAACTCAATACTGCCAGATGCTGGATTGAGTAATAGCAGTTGAGCCGGTTTAACCTCATGGTCATTCCAAGAAGCTGGTTTTGCTTCTAAGGATTGGTTGAACTGTCGCTCGTTGCCAACTAGGTAAAGGGCATCGAGGTCTACACCATCAACCCCTGGAATTGACTGAATTAACTGGAGGATTTCTGCAGCAGTTACATCCTGAGCAAAGGCACGTCTCTCAAAGACAAACGCCTCCTTGAGACCCTTTTTCACATCACGGAATACGGTATCAGCCACATATTGCCGATTAATCCAGAGATTTGCTTTAATATTGAACAATAGAGACTGGCAATTGTCAAGACTGAACTGAGATGCCGGACCGCCACTCAAACTGAGAGTAGGATCCCGTACTTCCTCAACTGCTTTCTTAATTTGCTCATAAAGATTTGAGTCAGATTTAACTAGCGCGCCATTGCGACCTGCGATTGTCGCCTGCACAATACCATAACCTTGCGTGGTTGGCAACTGAGCAGCGAGAACCTTGCCAATACCAGAGAAGCTGCCGATATAATGCTCGTAATCTCGCAAAGAAATAATGCGATCCAAAGACAGGGTTTGCCGGGGAGCATTTTGACGCGCTTCCTCCCGAGTTTCAGGTGCTGAGGCACCAGTTGCAGCTTGGGGATTAGTCACCTCGACCACACCTAAAGGTGCGCTTTGTACTAAGGTGATAGTATTAGCTGCTACTTCACCATCAGGACCAATGCCCGTACGATAGGTAGCAGTGATATTTTCCTCGCCAGTTGTCGGTCGTGCCCCTTTGTACCCATTGCCAAAGATAATGCGCGTTTTGCCATCATCGTCTATCCGTGTCATATAACACTGTTGTCGCGATTTCGACTCCTCAAGGGAGGTGACTTCTTCCCACAGCAAACCATCGACGCGCACACTCAGGGTGCTTTGGCTACCGCTAGCTGTTTTAGCCGAGACATAGGTTAAGGGTTTATTTTTCAGTAAGAATTCATGGTTACTCTTGCTACCATCACCACCACCGAGTACCTCATCGGAGACTGTTTCCCCGTGAGTAACCAAGGCGACATTGGCATTGATAGTAACTGTAGTGCGATCGTAGGTATTGACGAGGGGTGTTTCAATCTTGATCGTCGTGCGCTGCTGTCGGTGGGTTACTTCTTTTAAGGAAGCAACCTCGCTGATAATTTTGTCTGCTTCAGCAGCTGCCTCCAGAAGGATTTCCCCTGGTTGTGTAGTTATCTCACCCTTAAACCCGAGTTGATCGATCAAATTCCAGCGGACTAAACTGGCTGGTGCTACAACCTGGTCCGAAGGCATTGCTTTTAAGGTGTTATCTTCAGTGATTTCCTGACGCTTTAGGATAGACAGGGAGTCTCCAGGCAGTATTTTTTTTGGTTTTATTCTTTCGGCACCTTTTAAGATGCAGTGGTTGTGCGTGCCGATAAATACTTGACCTTGGCTGCTAATAGCGATCGCTCGGACATCATTAGCTAGGGCTTGTCGTATTTGCCCCCACTCACTGTCTTCCTGGGATATAGCACGTCTGTAGATATTGCCGCCCTTCGTACCTGCAAATAGCCAGGTTACCTTATCCTGGGGATATAAAGCTAGGCTGTATACATCGTTGTTAGTCAAGGCGCTATTTTCTGACTCCCAACTGGAAATCTGAAGCTCTTTAGGAGTACTAGCTGAATACTTGTTAAGGATTAACTGCACAGCTAGGTCATTTAACCAAACGGCAACAACCGCCAAAAATCTATTAGATTCTTGCGCCTGAGATCCTTGCTCTAACTTTAGCAAACCTCTAAATACACCTGATTGTGTCCCCACCAAGATGTAAGTACTGTTTCCTTGTTGATCAATATCGAGAGCGCGCACGTCTTTATCAGGCAAGCTATTATTATCACTATCATTATTGAGTGAATTCCAGCTTTCGTTGTCACCATTCAACTTCAGGCAAAATAAGCCATCAGATGTCCCCGCCAAGACATAGTACTCATTATCGTTTGGACAAATAATCTTGAGGGCACGGACTTGGCGATTTATCCATCCCCTGGACAAGTCATGCCAGCTGTGGTTATCATCTTCATCGAGCTTGCGGCAACATACATTTTCTGCAGTTCCCGCTAAGATGTAGTGAGATTTTTTTTGTTGATCATAATATATCTCCAGAACATTTACGTCCGTATTCGTCAAGCCATTATCAAACCTTTTCCATCTTTTCTCTTGGTTCAGTCCTTGGCGAAATATACCCCCTGCTGTTCCTGCCAATAGGAATTTATCCCCGTCTTGAGTATAAATCTTCAGGTTACGAACATCTGTATTCGTCAATCCTTCATCTTCAAACTTTTGCCAGCTATTGTCGCCCAAATCTCGACTGAATATGTTTCCTACTGCTAGTGCTATAAATATATAGCGCGTGTCATTGTGTTCGTAAGTTTTCACACTGGTGACATCTTTATCACCATGCCAGTTATCAGAGAATTTATCCCAGCCAGCTGTTAAATCTCTCAAGTCCCGACCAAATATGCCCGAACTCGTGCCAGCCAACAGCGAGATATCGCCACTATCTTGATAAATATCTAGAGCTTTAACCTGTTTATTGGGCAAGTCAGTATTAAACTCCTCCCAGGCATTCTCTCCCAGCTTGAGGCGAAATACCCCCTCTTCTGTCCCTGCCAACAGATAGCGATCGCCTCGTAAAGTATAAGTAGCTAGAGCCGTTACAGATTCTATATTGGGAATTTTATTATCAAACTTAATCCAGGATTGGTGGTCAGACTTTAAGCTAAATATATCTCCATTTTCCGTCCCGACAAATATAGTGCGTACTCCACTTTCGGCATAAGTTGTCAGAGCAAGGACATCTTTTTGAGTCAAGTCATTAGTAATGTCTTCCCATTCCACTTCCGCTTTATCCAGATTTAGACGAAATACCCCCGAATTTGTCCCTGCCAACAGATAGCGATCGCCCTTTTCGGCATAAATTTCCAGAGTTTGGACATTACGAGCGCCCAAATTAGTATCTAAATCCCAACTAATGCCATTGAGTTCTCGGCGAAATAGACCCTCTTCTGTTCCTGCCAAGATGTAG
The DNA here is from genome assembly GCA_010692645.1 of Symploca sp. SIO2E9. Lineage (GTDB taxonomy): Bacteria > Cyanobacteriota > Cyanobacteriia > Cyanobacteriales > Coleofasciculaceae > SIO3C6. The sequence goes on along the minus strand of JAAHGS010000020.1, from coordinate 969 downwards.
AGAGTACCATTGAGATCGTAACTTTCCAGGGCCCTGACCGTTTTAGGCAAATGAGTAGTAAGTTCGCTCCAGCTGCCATCATGGGTTCCTTTCGATACTCCCCCAGCTGTTCCTACCAAGATGATGCGGGAGCTATCTTCTTCTTCATAGCTCTCAATTGCACGAACATCAGTATTGGTCAAGCCATCACTCAGAGGGCTCCAGCTACTGTCACGATATCGAAATACTTTCTCTGCTGTCCCTGCTAAGATGATGCGGGAGTCACCTTCTAAATAGCTAGTCAGAGCACGGACATCAGTATTGGTCAAGCCATCATTCAGAGCGCTCCAGCTACTGTCACGATATCGAAATACTTTCTCTGCTGTCCCTGCTAAGATGATGCGGGAGTCACCTTCTAAATAGCTAGTCAGAGCACGGACATCAGTATTGGTCAAGCCATCATTCAGAGCGCTCCAGCTACTGTCACGATATCGAAATACTCCCCCTGCTGTTCCTGCTAAGATGATGCGGGAGCTATCTTCTTCTTCATAGCTCTCAATTGCACGGACATCAGTATTGGTCAAGCCATCATTCAGAGGGCTCCAGCTACTGTCACGATATCGAAATACTTTCTCTGCTGTCCCTGCTAAGATGATGCGGGAGTCACCTTCTAAATAGCTAGTCAGAGCACGGACATCAGTATTGGTCAAGCCATGATTCAGAGCGCTCCAGCTAGTGCCATCATGTTGAAATACTCCCCCTGCTGTCCCTGCCAATATGTAGTGGGAGTTCTCTTGTTCATAGCTAGTCAGAGCACGCACATCAGTATTGGTCAAGCCATGATTCAGAGCGCTCCAGCTAGTGCCATCATGTTGAAATACTCCCCCTGCTGTCCCTGCCAATATGTACTGCTTGTTATCTTGTTTATAGGACTTAACCACACGGATATCGGTCTGTTCCAGCCAGCTCACTTCCCAGTTCCAGACGCAA